>JAZLBG010000107.1:0-74846 GCA_045613585.1 Candidatus Fimenecus sp.
CCATTGTGCCAGGAGAGCAAAGTGCAGCATTTGATTCGTCTGTATCAATGTGCATTGCGAGAGCAAAGTTAGGATGAACACGAACTATAACATCACCGAAAGTTGTTGTTCTGTCTGCTGATTCTACCTTAACTTCAACAACCTGTTTGTCAACAAGACCATATTTTTCTGCATCGTCTGGAGTCATATGAATATGTCTCTTTGCAACGATAACGCCGTTTTCGATTTCGATTTCACCTTTAGGACCAACGATTTTGCATCCTGGTGTGTTTGCGATGTCGCCTGATTCTCTAACAACTGCAGCTACGCCGATTGAACGAGCGTCAGAAGCAGAAATTTCAACCTGTGTTGCAGGTCTAACAGGACCAAGAATTGACACGCCAGGGAATTGACCTTTAGGGCCGATTACTGCGATTCTTTCTTCACAAGCATATTGACCAGGCTGTGAAAGGTCCTTTTTCTTTGTAAGCTCATAGCCTTCACCAAAAAGGATTTCAAGGTGTTCTTGTGAAATGTGAGCATGTCTAGCGCTTGTTTCAACTAAAACTGTTTTTTCCATATATCATTCTTCTTTCTAAAAATATTTACAAATTTTGCTATTTATATAATAGACCTTTTTCGTGGATTTGTAAAGTGTAAAAATGGACAACTTTATAATAATTCTTCAAAAGATTTTATGTAATAATCTGCAATTTTGCGAATTTCATCTTCGTCTTTTGCTGAACTTTTGTCATAAACTCCACAAGTAGCGAAATTTCCTTTTTTTGCACCACGAATTCCCTCAATAATATCTTCAAAAACAATGCATTCGTCAGGTGCAACACCCATTCGCTCGCTTGCAAGCAAATAAATATCAGGTTCAGTTTTACCAATATTTATTTCGCTTACATAAGCATAGGTAGAAAAGAAATCAAAAATTTTATGTTTTTTAAGTGTATCTTCACAAACTACTTTTTCACTTGCGGTTGCAAATGCCATTTTAATTCCTTTTTCGTGAAGTAATTTAAGATATTCAAAAACACCATTTTTTAAGTCAACGTTGTTAAGATAACCTTGGGCACAAAGGTCTAACCATTCGTCAATAATTTCTTCAACGCTTTCTTTGATATTGTATTTTTCTTTCGTATAAACTGCCGCAGCAGGTAAGTGCATATTTTTAATTATATCAACGTATTCTTTTGTTACTTTAAGGTTTCTGCGAGCAAAAAATTCTTCATCAACATCATGCCATATGTGCATTGAGTCAAGAAGAGTACCATCTAAATCGAAAATTGCTCCCTTGAATTTTGTAATGTCCATTTTATTCACCAAATACATATTTGTTTATTGCTTTTGCAACACCATAGTTGTCATTTGAATCAGTTATGAATTTTGCAGTGCTTTTAGCAAGGGTATTGCCATTTGCCATAGCAAATGAGTAGTCTGCAAATTCTAACATTGAGCAGTCGTTTTCACTATCACCAAAACACATAATGTTTTCTTTATTAATTCCAAGTGCATCTGCTAACCATTTAATTGCAAATCCCTTTGTTGCATTTTTGCCAGTCATTTCAAGATTACCATTTACACCTTTTACAATAGGGAATGAAGATGCAAATGCAACATTACAAGATTTGTTTACTTTTTCTTCAATTTCAAGTCTTTCTTCACCCGAAAGCGAAAGAATGTTAAGCTTTTCAATACCTTGTCCATTAATATGCGTTTCAAGAGAAGAAACAGGTTTAATAAAATCTTTAAGCAAATCATGAATATGAGGTGAAACATGCTCTGTATCAAACATAGCATAACTCTCATTATTCATATAGCAATCACCATTGAAATAGATTTCATAAATAAGGTTATAATTTTTGAGAATATTAAAAATCTCAATAGATTGTGAGTTGCTCATAAGTGTTGAGCATACAACCTTGCCACTGTGCAAATCATAAGTAATAGCACCATTTGAAGTTATAAGATAATCTAAAAAGGGGAGTTGTTCTACAAGATAATCTGTAAGGATTTTTGTTCTTCCGCTTGCAATTGCAACTTTTATGCCCATTTCGTGAGCCTTTTTAAATGCTTCAATATTTTCTTTTGGAATTGTAATATGGTTACTGTTCAGAAAAGTACCATCAAGGTCAGTAACAATAAGTTTAATAGCCATAATTCACCTATATACAATAAATATTTGTGTCCCAGAATGAGATATGTTTGTGATGCCTGAGATAAATTTTATAGTCATCATTCATTTCATTAATACGATTTACAAGTGCAAAAATATCTTCACTTTTGTGATAAACTGCCATACACAACTTTGGTCGATTTGCAAGTGTTAGGCTTGCTCCATTAAGCATTTCCTTTTCTGCACCTTCAATATCAATGTTTATGTATGAAAAATCACCATACTTTTCAGTAATATAATCAAGACAAATTGCACTTTTTTCTTCACCTTGCGATTTTGCCGATGCCCCACGACCTTTGTTGCCATCAAATGCAAGAGTACAGTTGTGGGACCATATAGCGTTGTTAAGTGTTATGCAGTTTTCAAAATTTTCACAGTTTAGTTGTAACTTTTTGAATGTGCGTGTATCAGGTTCAACTGCTAAAATCTTTTTATAGGATTTCGCATGATGCAAAAACTCTTCAATCGTATCGCCACGATACGCCCCAAGGTCAAGAAAACTTTCGCTTTCACCTAAGTTAAGAATTGTAAATGCCTCGTTTTTGTCTGTTTCACAATCAAAACAATAATTCAAATCACCAGTAATCTGAAATCTGATTATATTTTCAAATACTTTTTTTGACCAGTCATCTGCAAGGCAAGAGTATGCTGCTTCAATTTTATCAAGATTATTTTTAAGAAACTCTTTATTGAAAATTTCACTTTCATAAACAGGTACAGATGGCATAATTACTCTATGTCGTTTTGAAAGATTTTTAATGTTTTCAATAACTTCAGGCAGTGGACTTGCAAAAGCTAGCGCAATTACGAAATCATCAATTTCATTTTCAAGTTGAGATATACTCTTTACTTCAAATCCGTGAAAAGTACGTTTTCTGACAAATCCGTCACTGGCAACTACAGCAGAAACAGTAATATCTAAACGTGCAAATTCTTCAAAAACGCTATCTGCACCATTACCTGTGCCATAAACTGCAATAGGTAGGGGAGTGTTTTTTAAAAATTCCCAACTAGATTCAATTGTTAATAAATCTTTAAACATAACACCACCACCCTTTAAAACTTTCTATATAATATCACAATTCAACAAAAAATAAAAGCACTTGCTATAAAATAACAAGTGCTTTTTGTATTTAAGCGTATATCTTATTCTGCCTTTTTCTTTGGATTCATAACAAGAGCGCCAATAGCCATGATTACTGCGAATACGATAATGTAGAAAAGAACTGGGCAAGAGAAACCTGCACCTGCTTCTTTAGCATCGATATATGGTGTGTAACCATGTGAGTAAAGAGCAGCAACTACCATGAAGCCTGAACCTGCAATACCGAGTGCAGGAAGAACAAATCTCTTAACTGCTGGAAGTGTCTTTTCTTTAATCATGAACTTAATGAACATTGGAATGTAAAGAGCATAGATTGTGATAATTGGAAGCTCTGAAGAGTCAAAGCTGAATTTACCAAACCAAGGTGTAGCAGTAAGGTTTGCACCATAGAAGTAAACAAGCCATGCAGCAACGATTACAAGACCGATAATACATGAGTTTGAAGGCATACCTGATGCTGGGTCAATCTGTTTCATAAGGTCAACTTTAGGACCCATGTTACGAACTGAAAGTGAGTACATACCACGGATTGTACCAATAAGAAGACCATTAAGAGTACCAAGACATGAAATTGAAACAAAAAGGTTAAGAATGTTACCAAGAACATTGCCGAATACTGTTGTGAAAGCAGATGCTGTACCTTGTTCCATAAGAGTCTGAACAGGAGCACCACCAGCAACACCAATGTAGTAGAAGAGGTAAATTGCGATAATGATGATACCGCCTAAGATAAGAGCGATAGGAAGATTCTTTTTAGAATCTTTAATTTCTGAGTTGATTGATGTAGCAAGAATCCAACCTTCATAAGCGAAAGCAGTAGCAACAACAGCACCGAAAAGAGGTGACATATCGCCAGCACTTGTAGCAAAGTTAGAAGAAAGGATTGATGTTGGCTCACCAGCAAAGTTGTGTGTAAGACCATAGATTGTACCAACAATTGCCATCAAAAGAAGTGGAATAAACTTGATAAATGTAGCACTAATCTGAAGTTTACCAGCAAGTTTTGATGAAAGTGTGTTAACTGCGAATACGCAAATAAGAATGAAACCAGCAAGAAGGAATGTTTCAGAACTACTTACAGGAGCAAATCCAGGGTCTGTAGATGTAAGAGCCAAATCAGGATTTACTGAAGTCATAAATACAAGGAAGTATCTTGCTGTAAGCCATGCAAGAACAGATGTCATTGCAGGCATGTAAATTGTTGTAGCAAACCAACCCATCATATAACCATATTTAGGACCAATTGTAGCTTCGGCATAGTCAACAAGACCATTAACCTTTTCATAACGCTGAGCCATAACGCAGAATGCGAGAACGCAGCAAATCATGATTACACCACCGATAATCCAAGCAAGAATGCCAAGAGGCATATCACCATTTGTTTTTTGAAGAATTGCTTGTGCTTTGAAGAAAACACCGGAACCAACAACAGTACCTACAACCATGCAGATAGCCATTAAAAGTCCGTATTGTTTCTTGAGACCATTTTCCATAAAAACCATCCTTTAATAAAAAATTTTATGCTATTATACAACATATTTTTGCAAATGTAAACACTTTTTCGAAAAAATATTTTAGCAAATTAAAGCGTTAACACGATAAATTAGAAAAAGATGGAATATTAGGATGAAAAATAGATAAAAGTGTTTGAAAAAAAGCCAAATTTATAGAATGAATAATATTTCTTTATCAATGCTTTACTCAGCTTATTAGTTTCTTTCTCATTTGTGAAAGTATGATTTTTTCACGACGCGAAACCTGAACTTGAGAAATTCCAAGAATTTGCGCAGTTTTTGATTGTGTCAGCTCATCATAAAATCTAAGTTTTATAATGGCTTTATCATTTTCAGAAAGTTCATTAATGATTTTATTAATTGTAAGACGATTATCAATGGGGGTGTATTCATCTTCGC
Source organism: Candidatus Fimenecus sp. (assembly GCA_045613585.1). Lineage (GTDB taxonomy): Bacteria > Bacillota > Clostridia > Oscillospirales > Acutalibacteraceae > Fimenecus. The sequence goes on from JAZLBG010000107.1 coordinate 5,180, forward strand.
CAGGAATTTCAATTTGTTTTTCGTTTTCATCTTCACTTGTAAGTGAAATTATAGGCTGCGAAATACAAAAGAGTTGTGCGGTTTCCTCAATGCTCATATTCATTTTTTCACTTAGTTCTGAAATGGTAGGCTCTACACCATTTTCTTTTTTGAACTGTTCTATTGCTAATGATAAAATACGAGTTTTTTCTTTTAACGAACGGCTAACTTTGATAGCACCACCATCTCTAAAAATTCGTCGTATCTCACCTAAAATAGATGGGACAGCATATGTTGAAAAGGCAAAACCAAGACTTTCGTCAAATCGGTCAACAGCTTTAATAAGACCAATACATCCTGCCGAGTATAAATCTTCGTAATCAACACCTTTGCCCATAAATCGTGAGGCGCAGCTGCCCACAAGACCAAGATTATTAAGTATTATTTCATCTCTTGTCATTTTCTGCGTCCGTGAATTTTTTTGCAAAGTGTAACAGTAGTGCCAACGCCTATTTTTGAACGAACTAAAAGCTTGTCCGTAAAACTTTCCATAACTGAAAATCCAAGTCCTGCACGGTCCCCACCTAGCGTGGTGAAAAGAGGTTCACGAGCTTTTTTTATGTCACTTATTCCGCAACCTTTATCGCGAATTGTAATAATAACCCTACCATTGTCATCGATTTTTACTATTATGTAGATTTTTCCTACCTCGTTTTTATAGCCGTGCACAATACAATTTGTAACTGCTTCACTTACAGCGGTTTTGATGTCGTTGATTTCTTCAAGAGTAGGGTCAAGTTGAGCGGTAAATGCCGCAACCGTTGCTCTTGAAAAACTTTCATTTACTGAACGACTGTCAACAGTCATTCTAAATTCATTTATAATCACATTATTTTCCTCCTTTTTTTATTGACGCTATTCTGTCAAGACCCGCAAGGCGCATAACCTTATACGCATTATTTGAAAGTCCCATAACTTCAAGTGTTCCATTAAATTCAGATAGCAACTTGTATCTGCCCATTACAAGCCCAATACCGGAACTGTCCATAAAAGTTACATCAGTAAAATCAAGGATTGTGTTTTTAGGACGGCAATTCTCAATTCTGTCATCAATTTCAAGACGGATGGGCAATGTGGTATGATGGTCAATTTCACCATTTAAATGGCAATGTAAAGTTTCGCCGTCAAATTGGATTTTTACACTCATACTTATTTCTCCTTTTTTGATTTAATTGTAAACTATAAAAGTTGAAAAAAATGTCAAATTATATAAATTATTTTATATTTCAAAAATGTTGACAAAATGACACATTTGTGTTAAAATTGCTACAAAACAATACGGATGGGCGGTAAAAATGGAATATCAATTGTTTAAACATGTTACAAAAATTGAAGAAACAGAAGTTGATACATACGGAATCGTACTTTTCACAAATGAAACTGAAACATTGAGAATGTATGATGTTTCAACTGACTATAATTCAATTTCTAATTTTGTTGAATCAATAAATGCAAGTCACCTTGACCCGTTTCAATTGGGACAAGCACTTGAAAAATATTTAAATGAATATTAAAGCGAATGGTGATGTCGGTTAGACGTCACCATTTGCTTTTTGTTATTATTTTAACAAAACATGGTTTAATTCCTTGACATAAACTGCTAATTTTTATATACTTATTATGTATGAATAATACCTTATAAGGTAAATGAAAAAAGGAAGTGTTTTTTGATGGACCAGAAGTATGAAGCATTGTTTACTCCTTGGAAAATCGGCAACGTTGAAATCAAAAACCGTATTGTAATGTGCCCAATGGGTGGTACATCACTTTTTGGTTGGTTTGAGCTTGGTGGTTGCCATTTTGATAAGGAAGCAGCAAAACTCTTTATTGAAAGAGCAAACAACAATGTTGGTCTTATTATCCCTGGTATTGCGCCTCTTCGCGATACATTCTGGGGTAAATGGCTTTGGCAAAATCCAAAGATGTTTGAAGAACTTAAAGAGTTTATGGACGAAATCCATAAAACAGGTGCAAAGCTTTTCATTCAGCTTACAGCTGGTATGGGCAGAAGCTGGGCTATTACAGAATTAGTTGCACCTCTTCACAGAAATAAATTTACTCGTGCTCTTATCAAGCCTGTTCTTGATACAAATCACGAATTAGCAGCTCCTAGCCCACAGCCAAATCGTTGGGCACACGATATTATCTGTCCTGAAATGACAAAGGAACAGATTCACGAAATTATTGAAGCATTTGCTAAAACTGCAAAGCTTTGCCGTGACGCAGGTGTTGACGGTGTTGAAGTTCACGCTGTTCACGAAGGTTATCTTCTTGACCAGTTCGCTATTGAATTCTTCAACAAGCGTACAGACGAATATGGCGGAAGCTTTGAAAACAGATATCGTTTTGCAGTTGAAGTTGTTAAGGCAATTAAAGAGTCTTGTGGTAATGACTATCCTGTTTCTCTTCGTTATTCAGCAGTTTCAAAAATGAAAGGCTTCTGTGAAGGTGCAATGCCTGGCGAAGACTATAAAGAAGTTGGCCGTGATATGGAAGAATCTGAAAAGGCTGCTAAATACCTTCAGGATGCAGGCTATGATATGCTTAATGCTGATAATGGTACATATGACTCTTGGTATTGGTGTCACCCACCAATGTATATGCCACAGAACTGTAACCTTGAAGAAGTAGCACATATCAAGAAGTTCGTTGATATTCCTGTTGTTTGTGCAGGTAGAATGGAACCTGATGCAGGTGCAAAAGCTGTTGCAGAAGGTAAAATCGACGGTGTTGGTGTTGCTCGTCAGTTCCTTACAGACCCTGAATGGATTACAAAGATTATTGAAGACAGAATTGAAGAAATTAAGCCATGTATCTGCTGCCACGCAGGTTGCTTTAACTTCTCATCATCAAAGGGTCACGCTAATACACAAGACCTTATAGATACAATGGGACTTTCCCGTTGTGCTCTTAACCCTAAGACAATGCAGTCAAAGAAATATAATATCAAACCTGCTAAGAAACTCAAGAAAATTGCTGTTATCGGTGGCGGTATCGGTGGTATGGAAGCTGCTATGGTTTGTGCACAGCGTGGTCATAAAGTTGACCTTTATGAAAAGAGCGATAAGCTCGGTGGTGTATTTATTGCCGCTGCTGCTCCTTCATACAAGGAAAAAGACCGTGACCTTATTGCATGGTATAATCGTGAAATCACACGTTATGATGCAATCACAGTTCATATGAATACAGAAGTTAAAGATATCGCAACACTTGATGCTGATGAAGTTATCGTTGCAACTGGTGCAGTTGCTAACAAGATTCCTGTTAAGGGTGCTGAAAAGGCTATTGAAGCTGTTGATTTCCTTCTTGATAATTCACTTGCAGGTGACAAGGTTGTAGTTGTTGGTGGTGGTCTTACAGGCTGTGAAATCGCTTATGAACTTTATCTTCAGGGCAAAAAACCAGTAATTGTTGAAATGCAGGATGACCTTATTACAACTCCTGGTGTTGCTCTTGCTAACACAAGTTATCTTCGTGATTTCTTTAAGACAAATAATGTTCCTGTTTATCTTGAAAGCAGAACAACAGAAATCCGTGACAATGGTGTTACAATCGCAACTAAAGACGGACAGACAATCGATGTCCCTGCTGATACAGTTATTCTTTCAGTTGGTTACAAGCCAGCTCCACTTGCAGAAAAGAGCAAGAAAGTTCATGTAATCGGTGATGCTAATAAAGTTGGCAATCTCCGTACAGTTATCTGGGGCGCTTGGGACGTTGCAATGAAATTATAATTCAAAACATTACAAAAAAACTCTCCACAGTAGATAATCTGCTGTGGAGATGTTTTTATTTAGAAGATGTTGATAAATTTGAGTTTGTAGGGCTCTTTTATATGATGTTGTTTTGCCTCCCTCTGACGAGGTGCGGGTGTCCGGTGGACACCTCTGCAAAGCAGAAGCACCGACCGAACCGGCAGGTGAGAATTAGGTGGCAACGCGTCAGCGTTGACGGAGGGAGAGATAGGCTTTAATAAGCGTTTTTGACTACCCCTCAGTCAACTTCGTTGACAGCTCCCCTGATAAGGGGAGCCGAACATGCACCTATAAAACAGTTAGACAAACTCAAATTTATCTACCACTTCAAATTGTCATTCTGAGGAGCATCGCGACGAAGAATCTCTTCCAAAGTAAATAATAATTTCAACCCAAATTCCAATATAGTAAAAATAACTAATAATCAATAACAAAATTTGTATGTTGTTACATTGAAAATATTGCAAAAAAGTGTTACTATGTTATTATGAAAAATATGGGAGTTGATTTAATGAAAAACTCAAGCAAAATCTTATTGTTAGTTATAACTATAATATCGATTTTTATGGTTATGACAGTATCATCGTCGGCTTTAACAAGTGGTGATTTTGAATATACTTTTTTAGATTATGATGGTACAGCAAGAATTGATAGTTATATAGGTTCTGCAACAGATGTTGGAATTCCATCCACAATTGATGGTTACATGGTAACAGTTATTGGCAATAACGCCTTTGAAGATAATGATAACTTAATAAGTGTAACAATACCAGATACTGTAACAACGATTTATAAGGAAGCTTTTGCTTATTGTTCAAACTTACAAAGTATAACAATTCCTAATAGTGTAACATCAGTTGGTTATTTTGCATTTGAAGATTGTACAAGTTTGGTGAATTTATATTATTTAGGCACAGCAGATGATTGGGTGAAGATTATATTTGATGGTTATTATTCAAACCCAATGGAGTATGCTAAAAATGAATATTTTAATGGTGAGTTAGTAACAAATGTTAGATTATCAGATAATATAGTAGAAATAAATGATTATACATTTTACAATTGCGAAAGTTTAACGAATATAACAATACCAAGTGGTGTAACATCAATTGGCAATAGTGCATTTCGTGATTGCACAAGTTTGCAAAGTATAACAATTTCAGATAGTGTAACATCAATTGGTAATTATGCTTTTTATAATTGCGAATCACTGATGAATACAAATTTTTTAGGAAATGCGGATGATTGGGCAAGAATAGCATTTGGTGATATGTACTCAAATCCAATGGGATGGTCAGCAAATGATTATTTTAATGGAGAGTTAGTTACTACTATTGTTTTAAGTGATGATATTACTAAAATAAACGATTATGCGTTCGAATTTTGTAATACTTTAACTGATTTAATAATTCCTAATAGTGTAACCGTAATTGGTGAAGAGGCTTTTTGGGGTTGTAATTCATTAAAAAATGTAACATTAGGTAATGGTATTAAGAAAATTGGTTCAAGTGCTTTTAGTTATTGTTCTTCATTAACAAATATGTATTTTAGTGGAACGGCGAATGACTGGGTAAACATAAATTTTGATAGTTTACAAGCCAATCCAATGTATTATGCAGAAAATGAATATTTTGCTTCTCAATTAGTAACTGAGGTTATTTTAAATACTGATATTTCTAGAATTAATGATTACGCTTTTAATAGTTGTAATTCATTAAAAAAAATAATTATTCCAAATGGTGTAGTTTTGATAGGAAAACAGGTTTTTAAAAATTGCACAAGTTTAGAAAGTGTAGCAATTCCAGATAGTGTAACATCAATTGGTGAGTCATCGTTTGAGAATTGTTCAAGCTTGCAAAGTTTTGTAGTGCCTAATGGTGTAACATTAATCGGTGATTATATGTTTCATAATTGTTCAAGTTTGCAAAGTGTTGTAATTCCAGATAGTGTGACATCGTTTGGTTATTTGTCTTTTAATAACTGCGCTAGTTTACAAAGTATAAAAATTCCAGATGGTATGACCCAAATTAGTAACTATATGTTTGAAGGGTGCTCAAGTTTAGAGAGTGTAATAATTCCAGATAGTATAACATCTGTAGGTAAAAAAGCCTTTTATGGTTGTGAAAAATTGCAAAGTGTTGTAATTCCAGAGGGCGTAACATCAATTGTTGATTCAACATTTTATAATTGCTCGAGTTTAGTAAATATATTGATTCCAGATAGTGTAATATCAATTGGTGCGTATGCATTTTATAATTGTACGAGTTTACAAAGTATCACAATTCCAAATGGAGTGACTTCAATCAACAAAGCAACATTTAAAAATTGTTCAAGTTTACAAAGCATAACAATTCCAAGTGGAGTAACATCAATTGGTGCAAGTGCATTTGAAAACTGTGCTAGTTTACAAAGTATAAAAATCCCAGATAGTGTAACAACAATTGATGAGTATGCATTTTGTGGTTGTGAAAGTTTAACAAACATATTAATTCCGGATAGTGTTACCTCAATTGGTTATAGAGCATTTAGAGATTGTACAAGTTTAAAGGATGTTTACTATAGTGGCTTACCTGCACAATGGAGTGAAATTGAAATTGATTCTTTTAACAGTGAATTGACTAGTGCAACAATTCATTATCATTATGGTCAAGAACATATTTATGGTGATTGGAAAACAATACTTGAGCCAACTTGTACAACTTTAGGTAGTAAACAACACGTTTGTTCATTGTGTGATTATGTAGAAAGCGAAGATATTACAATTCTCGGTCACGATTATGCAAAAGAATATACAGTTGATATGATAGCAACATGTACAACAGAAGGTAGCAAATCACAACATTGTTCAAGATGTGATAGTACAACAAATGTAACAGTAATTCCTGCAATTGGCCACAGTTATGGTAACTGGACAACAGTAAAAAATCCAACTTGTACAGAAACAGGTAGTGAAAAACATACTTGTGCAACTTGTGGAAATGAAGAAACAAGAGAAATTGCATCTCTTGGTCATGATTATGCCGACGAAATTACAATTGACTTTGAGCCAACATGTACTGAAGAGGGCAGCAAGTCAAAACATTGTTCAAGATGTAATAGTACAACAAATGTGACAGTAATTCCTGCAAATGGCCACACTTTATCTGAATGGTATTTAGATGCTGAGCCAACTTGTACAACAAATGGCTCAAAACATAAGGAATGTACAGTTTGTGGTGAAGTTCTTGAAACTAAATCAATTTCTCCAACAGGACACAGTTATAGTGAATGGTTTGTTATGGAAGACCAAACTTGCGATACTCCTGGTTATGAAGAACGCTGTTGTTTAAATGCTGACTGTGAATTCCATGAAGAAAGAGATATTCCTGTTCTTGGTCACGATTATGCAGACAACTACACAGTTGACAAACAGCCAACACATTCATCAGCAGGTAGCAAGTCAAAACATTGTTCAAGATGTGATGCAAAAACAGATGTAACAGCAATTGAAAAGCTTTACTATGGCTCAAAAACATACACAGGCCTTTATAAAGTAGATGGCACATGGCGTTATGTGAAGAATGGTGAGCTTGATAATACATTCACAGGCCTTGTAAAATACAGTGGCAAATGGTATCACGTAAAAGATGGTGTTAAGACTACATACACAGGTCTTGTAAAACATACTGACGGCAAATACTACTATGTAAAGAATGGTGTTAAAACATCATTCAATGGCCTTGTTAAATACAACGGCAAATGGTACTATGTAAAATCAGGTGTAGTAAATACAAGCTATACAGGTCTTGTAAAACATACTGATGGTAAATACTATTATGTAAAGAGTGGTGTCAAAACATCATTCAATGGTCTTGTTAAGTACAACGGCAAATGGTACTATGTAAAATCAGGTGTTGTTAATACAAGCTATACAGGTCTTGTAAAACATACTGATGGCAAGTGGTACTATGTGAAGAAAGGTGTAAAAACATCATACACCGGCACAGTAACCTACAACGGCAAAAAATACAAAGTTAAAAATGGTGTAAAAGTTTAATAACAAATAATTAAGGCGGGAGATTTTCTCCCGCCATTTTTTATACTAATTATGCATTTTTATCAAGAATTGGTGTATCAACAAACTCTACAATTGGCTCGCCTTTAAGTCCATCACTTTCAAAAACTACAATTTCATTTTCACCAACATTTAAAAGTGATGCCGGCACATAAAGTGTAACCTGAGGACCAATTTCCCAATATCTACCAATGTTAAATCCGTTAATTGTTACAAATCCCTTTGTAAAGTTTGGTAACTTTAAGAATGTATCTTTTGCATCATCAATTGTGAATGTACCTTTATAGAATGCACTCTTTTCTTGTGGATTTTCGTCACTATAAACCACATTATCAAGATTGTTCATTTCAAGGCAATAAACATCCCAGTCAAAGTGGATTGTTTTATTAAGAAGGCAACGGCCTGCAATACCTTTTTTGCGCATCATTTTTGCACCAAAGTTAGCTCTGCCCATATTTTCACAAAGGATTGTAAGACGGTCACCCTTTTTAGCATTAATTTGAAGCTCAAGTTTTTCGTCATTAATATAAACAATACCTGCAAGGTCGCGATTTATGTAAATTTGCGCTCTGTCACCAAGACTTTCAAATGAAAGTGTAGTATCAACATAATCACGATTAAGAATTGTTGTGTATGCAATATAACCATAGCCCTGACCATTTTTTTCCATACAAAGTGGCACATCATTGTGCTTTTTCTCTGCAAGGTTAGAAAGATTTTCAAAAAGACCTGCAACTTCTGTAAGTTTTACTTCACCATAAGCCTTTTTCTCGCGATTTGCAGGGACTTCTGGCAATTCCTCGCTTGTGTATTTTTTAATAACATCTCTTACCGCATAATATTTTGGTGTTACATCACCACATTCTGTAAGCATTGCATCATAATCATAACTTGTAACATCAGGTGAGAATTTTTCATAATGATTTGCACCACTTGTGAAACCAAAGTTTGTGCCACCAATAAACATATACATATTCATACTGCCACGAGAAAGCATATCGTCAACAACTTTAGCATAATCTTCTGCAGATGTTGTGTGATGCTTTTCGTCACCCCAACCGTCAAACCAACCATTCCACATTTCCATGCACATTTTTGGTGCATCTGGGAATAACTCGTCATGTGCCTTAAAGTTTTCTTCAACACGACTACCAAAGTTAAGAGTTGTAAAGCAACCATCAATGCTACCATCTAAAAGATTTTCTTTAGATGTGCCATCAGATGTGAAAAGTGGCACATCAATACCGCGACGAATATAACCATCACGAAGATAAGCAAGATATTTTTTGTCATCACCATAGTAGCCGTATTCGTTTTCACATTGCATCATAATAACATTGCCACCATTGGTGCAAAGAAGTGGACGCACTTCGTCAAAAAGTCTATCAAGATATTTATCAAAATGCTCAATATATGCCTTGTTAGAGCAACGGATTTCCATGTTTTCATCAGCTTGAATCCACCAAGGAAGCCCACCGAATTCCCATTCAGAGCAGATATATGGACCAGGTCGCACTATTGCCATAAGACCTTCTTCTTGTGCGATTTTCAAGAACTTTGCAATATCAAGATTGTTTGTGAAATCATATTCATCAGGTTTTTTTTCGTGCATATTCCAAGCGCAGTATGTTTCAACACAATTACAACCAATTGCACGAAGTTTTTTGAAAATATCACGCCATGTGTCAGGCATATTTCTGAAATAATGCACCGCACCTGAAATGATTTTTATAGGTTTTCCATCTTTTATAAATTGATTTCCTTTTACTTCAAATGTCATAGTGAATCCCCTTTGATTTAATAGATATAGCATAACATTTTTAAATGATAAATACAATAAGATTTTGTAAAAAACAGCAGTCCAGAATTGAACTGCTGTTTTACTATTTGTTATTTATAATTCTTAAAAATCTGTCAACATATTCTTGGTCCATAAAACAATCTTCATAATTTTCTTCACTTGACTCTTTTATAGCACCACATTCCATTATTTTCTGGTCAAATTCTTCAAGTTCAAGATATGTATTATCAGCATATCTTTGAATTTCTTCTGAAACCTGACCGCCTGTAAAAAGCAAGGTTTTGCCATCAATTTTCACTTTGTAATAAAAATTGCCTTTTTTCTGATATTCAAAAGGAGCCAGTCCGCCATCACCAAAACCTGTAATAACTTTCTCTACTTGGTCATAAGAATAAACCTTACCTTTAATGTTCAGTGGTGAATGAACAATTATACTATCTTCAGTAACAAATACTGTATTCATTAAACAAAGATAAGTTGATGCAAACCATAATACACCAAGTAAAACTAATCCTCTTATGCAATTCTTAATATCAGGTCTGTAATTTTTAATCTCTTTGAAATTATCAATTACTTGTTTTACCATTAAAAATCCAAGACCCGCAACACCCATTATTGCGAATATATAAATAGTAAATGGTATTTGATGCGTTTCAAAGAATAACCATTCGTCAGGTGCTAAAATTTCATATATTAACTTTGTGCCATAAATAATACTGGAAAATATAGCAATAAAAGCGACTATTACAAAAATCCAATAGGAAGAGTGTTGCTTGTTTTTTCGCTTAACTTTCGCTTTAAACTGTTTTCTGTTTTTGAAAAAGTTAATCCATATAAGTGTAATCACAACGGTGCTAATCAAAGCTAAAACAGCATTAAGTGCAAGAGATTTGTTCATCCCCGTAGCAATGTTGAGAAAAAGCCAACCAATAGGGCCACAAAAAGCAAGGGTTGATGCAATTGTGGTAGTTAAAGAGGGGACAGCTAAATCATTTATGACTTTTCGCAATTCCGACATTTCTTCGCCTTCAAGAAATTCAATAGCATCAGCATAATCTTCAAATTTCAGTTTATCTTTTGATAAATCTTTTGAAAGTCCGTTAAGCAAATCTCTTTTAGAAGAAATATCTTCAGTTTCATCTTCATATTCTTCCATTTTCTGTTGGATTTTATCTGCAACAGTTTCAGGAGTATCATTGAGAAGTATACCAATTTCCTCAATCGAAAAATCAAAATATCGATATACTTTAATACGCTTCAACTGATTAATATTTTCTTCAGTGTAATTGCGATAATCATTTTCTTCGTTACGTTCAACCGTTATAAGTCCTTTTGACTCATATAAACGAATACTTTTGGCAGTAAGCCCTGTTAACTTTTCAGCTTCTTTAATCGTCATAAAATCGCCCCTTTTAGACAATCTAATTATATCAAATTGTCTTGATATAATCAATTGCCTTTTGTTTTCACTTAATATATACACCCTGACCCAAGGGCAAGGTCAAGAATTTTTTGAAAATTTATTGTTCTTTATATCAAAATAAAAAGCACTCACTACAAAGTAGCAAGTGCTTTTCTGGCAGGGGCAGTAGGATTCGAACCCACGGCACGTGGTTTTGGAGACCACTGCTCTACCAACTGAGCTATACCCCTGTATCAACGTTTCAGCGACCTGTGCGTTAAAAATGTACCAAATAATGTACCAATTTTTACTGAAAAATCGCTGACTTCAATTGTGCTACAATTTGAAGGTGAGTATCCTCTCCAAATCGTTCGACTAATTATAACAGAACGACTTGTATTTTGTCAACCTTAAAATTGAATTTTCTCTTGACGAATTGAAAAAGATATGCTATACAAAAAAGCTGCATATCTATCATACTAATATTACCAAATTGACGATTTGGTTTTTGCATGTGGGATTGCCTTTGTCTGCAGGGTTTTTCGATTTTTTCTCCTTGTGTGAATAACATCAAAGACAATCCTTATAACCTCCTTTCCTAGAAAGGCGAAAAATCTCTCGGGTTGCGTACTTACCGGGAGATTTTTTGTATATATAAACAAAATTTAATTATCTCTTTCATTCTTTAATTAAACGAGTGAAAGAGGTGATTTTTATTTGAATGTTTATGATATATTGTATCCACCATCAACCCAGTACAAAGGTTGGGTGCAAATTGCTACACTAAATCAAGAAAAACAAATGGTTTCGCTTGGCTATTCTGATTTTCAGCATATTAAAGAAAAAGCCGAAAAATTAAAAATCAATCCAAATCAAGATTATTACATAATGGCAAATACAGTTAATCAATACACAAAGCGAATTAGTGACAATCTATTTTCACTAAATAATATTGTTATAGATTGTGACATTCATTCAGACATTTCACAGTATGAGCGGGATGAGATAATTGAAGATTTCATATGGCGACTTAATCGAGATTTGTTTAATCTTAATGAGTTGCCCAAATGCAATATTGCTCATTACACGGGTAGGGGAATTCAACTTTGGTGGCATTTAGGTTCAACATCGTCCAAACTGATTTTTGTATATGAAAAAGTTATTGATTATATTGTTATAATTCTCAAGAGCTTTCTCGATGAGTATCCTGAATTAAAACAATATATAGAAATTGATGTATTGGCTAGTAAAAACACAGTTGGATTATTCAGAATGTTCAATACCCATAATACAAAAATTGATAAAGATACATATGTGGAGGTTTTGCACGACAAATCATTTGGCCTTAATGAATTGCTTAATCAATTAAAAGAGAATGAGATTGTTAAAGAATATCTACAACAAAAAGAAGCATTAAAAAAGAAGTATACAAGAAGAGCAAAAAGAGCCCAAAAGACTTATAAAAAGAATAGTTATTCGGCTCTGCATTATAAACGGATAAGAATTATTGAAGAATTGGCAAAAAAAGAAGACACAACGGGTAAACGAGATATGATGTTGTTCCTTGCCTTTAACTCTGCAAGACAGATTTATCCAATAGAGCAGGCCAAAACAGTTTGTATCAATATAAACAACTCGTTTGATGAACCACTAAAAGACCTGGAATACATATTCAAGCAAAAGAAAGTTTATAACATTAAAAATAGTACTTTCTTTGAGCGTTTAGGAGTATCAGAAGAGGAGTTAATTAATATCGGAGCATACGAATTAAGCAAACCGAATATAACAAGAGATACAGAAAGGCAACAAAGGAAAATGGAGAAACAGAAAAATAAAGACTTAGCAGTACAACTATTAAAGTCTGGAATCGCTCATAAAAAGATTAAAGAACAAACAGGGCTATCGTTATCAACAATTGCAAGATTATCAAAAGAAAACAAAAATTAAGCACCCAATCGTGAGAAAAATCGATTGAGTGCTTTTTTATATATCAAAATTGTCAAAATGGTTCATAGTATAGTTATATTATACTCGAGACAATGCTGATGCGTGCGTTGTTAATTAAAACGACCCTTTAGATATATATTATATTAATAACAATTTGTATGACTTAATGGTCTGTCATAATGAGTATGGAACAAATGGTTAACACAATTACACTTTGTCCGTAACCCGAACAAAGTGTTTCTAACTCCGTAAGGGTGTAATTGATTTATGAAAGGATTGATTTATATGTATCAAAGTATTTCTGCACACATTGATAGTACATTTTCTATTGCTCATAATAATAGGTTGTTAATTAGCCCGAATGTAAATCCAGAATTAAGTTGTAATAATTATTATTGCGTTGAAAGTGGTAAGACGCATGCAACTATCGAGCAAATCTATGATAAAGTGTTCGAGCCCTCTTTTAGAGAGTTCCAGAGCAAACAAAAACCAAGTCGAAGAGTAGATATGTCATATCTGGATTACATTCGCACTAAAAGTGCTGAAGCGAATGCCAAAACCACAGATGCACGACATAAAAATAATGCTATAAAAGAAGCGTATGAAGTGGTTATATGCATAGGTAATCGTAATACGATACCTTTTGGCAGTACCGAATTTGAGCAAGCAGCCGAGTTGTTGAAAGAAACATGCGATAGGATTGTTAATTTGCCGTATGTTGTGACTATTACAGATAAAGAATTGCAAGATGAATCATGGAAACCACCGGACAATTGCTTAGTGGTATATAATCTAGTTACTCATACCGATGAACAAAATTCTTGCCCAGGAATTCACTTTACATTGATTCCCTGCTGCCATGCCAAGAGAGGTCCTGAACGACAGGCCTTATTAAAGCAAACCTTCGAAAATTTAGGATATCCCACAGTGTATGAAATTGTTAAAAATATAAATGGTGACCCTGTTCAAAAAACAGATAGAAACAATCAACCTGTTTTTGCTGATAAAGGTAATCCGGTATATAAAAAACGATTAGTTAAAGGTGGCATATTAGATTGGATAGAGGACGAAATCAAACAACCTATCGCCACTCAGATGAAAGAAAGGTATGGTTGGGAACGCACTTCGACTGTTGGTGGACGTTCTCATTTAGATATTAAAGACTATAAGATTTACACCAAGAATCTTGAAATAGAAACGCTGAATAAAAAGTTGGCAAATAGATATGATGATATGCAAACGATGAATAATAAGCACTATAATTCATTGTTAAACTACAATAAAAATGAACAGCATGATTCCAATGCTTGTTGGAGGGAGTATAGCCAAGTAACTCAAGATTTTTGGAGTTGGTATAATCGTGAAAAAATACTCTTAAAAACAATGCGAGCATCAATAAAAACAGATGATGAAAGACGTCGCCTTGAAATTGACCATATAAACAATCTGCTCTTTAGAAGTAATAATTTGATTGAAGTAATAATCTTACTTATCATAAAACTCTATTATATGTTATCTGCAAAACAACGCAACGATTACGAAAGAGAAATTAAAAGCATAATTGAACAGCAGGCAAGGTTAAGTAAGATAGCAAAAGAAATGAGCACGAATAACCATAAAACATTAAAAGAGTTAAAGAATCATACATGTGAAACTGAATTAATCAAAGAATTGGAGATGATTCGAGACAAATTAATTAGGGAGTATGATAACACATACAAAAACAAAAATATGCGTGATGTTAATCAGGTTTTTGAAAATTAATTATTATTTTAATTGGAATTCGTCATCATCTGTCATACTGTTTGTAGAAAACAAAATGAAAGGGGTGATAAAATGAATACAAAAGAATATGTTAAAATTGCTGAATTACTAAATGAATTCTGTATTCCAAAACATCTTCTTGGATATCGAATGATTTTAAATGCAATATACATTCTGTCTCAGGACCCAAACATTTCTGTGCTTGACATATATAGAAAAGTAGCAGAAATGTATAATTCAACAGTACCTCGCACAGAAAGAGCAATTAGGTACGCAATAGAATCAGGGTATGATAATTGTAAAATGTATGACATTAATACATTCAAAAGGGTTTCTTTTGCTAATGGAAAACCATCAAACCACGAGTTCTTGAAGGCACTGTGTTTTGAATACGAACTCTTAAAAGCGGAATAATTTAGTATTGCCATTAATCAAAATCAAAAAAGACAGAGAATTTAGTTTCTCTGTCTTTTTGACTATTATGAAAGTTTACCGGACGATATATTTAATTGGAAATTTCTAAACATTCAATATCAAGTTCAGCGAATTTTATCATATCTGCAAGACTTGCTTTTATGTTTTCGTCTGCAAAATCCGGGTTGAATTTTTCTATAGGTTCTCCTAAATAATGAGTTATAATGCCATAGCCATCTTTCTGAATGTAATATGACATTACTTTCCCATCATTCTCTGGAATTAATAAAACACAGTATTTTTCACCATTAACTTCATATGTTCTTCTTTCGATTGAAATTGTTTCTTTTGTCATAATATAAAACTCCTTTAAATTTATTTTGTATAGTGAAAAATTAAAACATGGGAGTATCATAATCAAATGCACCTTTAGGCGCGGTAACGCTTTTAAGCGATTCGCAACCTTCAAAAGCTAAGTAACCGATATGAGTAATACTATCAGGCAATACAACATCTGTCATTGCAACATTGTTTTCAAACGCAAATGATGCAACGGTTGTGGTACCTTCTTTAACTTTATATGTATTTTTAACCTTTTTAGCTGTTACCAGACATTTGCCAACATAAAGAACTCCGTTTTCCCAGTTTGACTTGTTGTTATAAAAGGCGGTATTATCAAAAACATCTTTATTTAAGAGACATGAAGTTCCGGGCATATTAATTTTTTCTAATTGTGTACACCCATCAAATGCCTTATCAAATATAACAAGTACATCATTCAAAAAAGAGACTTCTTTTAGTGACGTACAGTTGATAAAGCTACTATCTTCTATAAGATTAACACTAGCCGGAATATCAATAGTTTTTAAGTTCTTGCAATTTTTAAATGCATATCTTCTGATACTTTTTAATTGCTTAGGAAGAGTTATATGCTCTACACTGTCATTATTCTCAAAAGCAAATGCACTGATATCACTTATAGGACATCCGTCAATTTCATCAGGTAAGAAAACATTCTTTTGAGTTGTTTTAACTTCTGTGACAATAACTTCTTTTTGTCTGATGAGAACCTCTTTATTGTCAGAAATTGTTTCATTGTATGTACGAACAACAGTTTCGTATGATATTAAATTTTGATTAATAATTTTTTGCATAATATATGCCTCCTTGAATTTTGATTTAATTAAAGATTTTTAGTTTTTAATTTGCAGTATCACATTGTATTCACCTCATTTAGTCAATGAATTTAATACAAATATGACAGATTTCGATTAAAATAATTTTTTATATATAAAAAAACAAATAATTAAAATTAAGGTTGTTTTTTGTCACAAATTGACATATTTTTTCGATATATAATTTGATAGGTTCAAAATACA
This sequence comes from Candidatus Fimenecus sp., assembly GCA_045613585.1. Classification (GTDB taxonomy): domain Bacteria; phylum Bacillota; class Clostridia; order Oscillospirales; family Acutalibacteraceae; genus Fimenecus. The sequence goes on from JAZLBG010000107.1 coordinate 21,735, forward strand.
TAAATAAAAATTGCTTAAATTAAAAATATTATATCAACTTAAGAATTACTTTATTTAGAAAGGACGTATAAAATGTTAATATGGAATCAGTTGTTACAACCAAAGAGATTTAGAGAAAAAGAAACTGTAAAAAGGTCTCCTAGTGATAATAGGTCACCATTCAAGAAGGATTTCGACACAGTTTGTAATAGTACTATATTGCGAAGATTACAGGATAAAGCACAGGTTTTTCCACTTGAGCAAGAGGACTATGCTCGAACAAGATTAACGCATTCTATAGAAGTTATGTCAATTGCTGAAAGTTTAGGCGTTCAGATTATAGATACTATTTTAAAAAAAGATTCTAAATTTATATATACATTGGAAGAAGAAAAGGAAGATGCTGAGAAACTTGTTAAAGAAATTCCATACATATTAAAAACTGCCGCCTTGTTGCATGATATGGGCAATCCTCCATTTGGACATCTAGGTGAAAAAATTATAGGTGATTGGTTTAAAAACAATTTAGGAAATTTAGCATTCAATTCAGAAAAACAATTGGTTTTTAATTCGTCGGCAGAAGCAAAAGAGACTTTGGAATTTATGTTTAAAGGGCGCTATGCTGAAGATTTGAAAAATTTTGAAGGGAATGCTCAATTATTCCGTCTTGTAACAAAATTAAGTTTGGTCGTTGATGAAAATGGAATGAACTTAACATTCCCTGTTATGGCTTCTTTTATAAAGTATCCAACATCATCTATGGATGTTGATAAAAATAAATTAATGACTAAAAAAATAGGATATTTTACTGCTGAAAAAGAACTATTTAATACTATAAACACTACATTAGGTCTTGAAAATTATAGACATCCATTAGCTTTTTTGTTGGAAGCAGCAGATGATATTGCATATTTAACTGCAGATATTGAAGATGCTCATAGAAAAGGATTAATATCTATGGATAAAATTAGAGACTATCTTAATAATGACAAAGATGATGCAATCGTATCTACGCTTTTATCTGCCATGGATAATTATATTCAGAAGGCAAATGAAATGAATTATGAAGATGTTGAAGATTATGTAATTCATAGGTTAAGAGTTCTAATTAAGGGATTAATGATTGATTCTATGAGCAGTGCATTTGAAAACTCCTATGATTTAATTATGAATGGAGAGTTCGAAACGGAATTGTTAAATGTTTCTTCAGTAAAATGTGTTGCTGATATCCTAAGAAAAATGGAAAAAGAAAATATCTATTACTGTAATAATATTTTAGAAACTAAAACGCGAGCTAATGCCATTATAAATAAATTACTAGATATATATATTCCAGCAATAGTTAATTGGAACTATGAATGTGATGCAAATACAGACAGTTCCAATAATTTGTTATATTTATCTCTTTCAAAAAACTATAGATATATGTGTGAGCTTGCGAACAAGGATTATTACTTAAAAGATAAATTGTTATCATCAGATTTTGAAACGATGGTCTACAATAAAATTTTATTAGTTACGGACCAAATTTCGGGTATGACAGATACGCATGCTTTAACTGTGTATAAAACCATAATGGCTAATTAACAAACGATAAATGAATTTGAATATGTGGAGTTATAGAAATTTGGATAAGTAGTTTTTTATGGAATATGATGTGCAAATACCTTAAACTATATTGTTTAAGATGTTTCTCAAGTATCGTTGTATGCGGTATAAATTGCATGCATTTGCGATTACTAGGATATCTTCTTGAGATATATGGGTTAAAAATTGAAAAAATTATATTTAATTGAGAAAAAGTATACAATTATATAGAACAATGAATTAAGCCTTGAGAGTTATCTTTAACTATCAAGGCTTAATTTTATTCTTTTAACTTGTATTTAGAAATAAAATTCTTCATCCGTATTAAGACATAAGATACCTAACTGACCACCAAATCCACAACCGCAATCAATTGCTATTGTATCGTTTTTTCTTAAAATTTTATCAGGTGTTGCACCGTGTATAAAACGAGTAGGAACATGTCCAACGATAACGATTGTGTCTTCGTAGTGTGTTATGTCATAGTCGTGAGGTCCAAATAGCAAATCATTTTCTTCATACCATTCAACAGGAAAATCAGAAAAGTCAGGTAATCCTCCATGAATGAGTAAATAGTTCTGACCATTGACTTCTAACTCTTCATATAATGGCAACTCATTTATGAAATCTATAATATCTCGTTGTTTGGATTTATTAAGTTTTGCAAAATCAAACAAAGTTTCTCTTTGCCCAATTCTGTCAATAGCTAGTGAGTCGTTAATGATACTACAGACTTCTCTTTCTGAGACTGCACCACACAACTCTTCAAGGGTATCAGCCAAAATCTTTTCATGGTTTCCTTTGAGCATGATAACATTTGGCCTTTTCATAATGTCTTGTATCAAGTCAATGGCATTTGCACCACGGTCAAGTACATCGCCGATAACATAAAGCGTGTCGTCATCAGTGAAAATTGAATTTATAAAGTCCAGATATGCGCCATATTCACCGTGGATATCAGAACAAACATATATCATAAAATTGTCTCCTAAAATATTGTTGAAGATTTAAGATATTCTTAAATTAATTTATTTTTAGAAAGGTTTAATTTGTTTTACTAGAATAAAATTGACTCAATAAATCAGTGGCTTTTTTTATTTCTTCAGTTAAATATTCGCTATTATCCTTAAAAGAATTTAATAGTTTTAATCTTTGATTCCAAAATCTTAAAGCTAAGTTCATATATTTTATTGTTCTTTCTGGACTATCTATAGGTAGCTTTCCTGAAATTTTTAAACATTCTACTAAATCACTATCTATTCCGTAAATCACTTTACAATAATCTTCTACACCATCAAATACATCAATAAATTCTTTTAAGGAATTATAATTTTCAATAGATGAATAATTTGATAAAAGGAAAATTCCTTTTGTATAGTATAAGTCTAATGCCCAAATAAAGGTATCTATTCGGTCATTACCTAGTCCTTTTTTTGCACTTTGCAAATTCCCTGTTTGAGGCATAAGCGAAACGTTAACTACTGTGTGCATAAGTTCTTTGCATAATTTTAGATTGCTTCGATATAATTCTTGATACGATTTATTGTCTATACTCGATAATAGTTTTTCATATTTTGTTAAATTTGTGTGAGCCCAACCCTTTTTAAAATTAAAATCCGTTTCTCCACTAAATCTTATTTGACTGGTTTCTTTATTATTGTGTTTCAAATTCCCAACAATAAACTTTCTACGGGTGTTTTTTTCAAAAACACCCCCATCAAAAGAAATGTAATTAGAGTACATTTTTTTATAAATTTCCCATACCACGTTCGTTACGTCATATTCAATATTATTAGACATTTTTATCTCCTTTACAAAAAAACTCAAACCATGTATTACATCGTTTTCAATTTTATAATATCATATCTAAAATATGCTGTCAAGTTGATTTATGAAGATGTATTTGCTATAATAAATAAAACTTTTATTTAGAGGAATAATTATGAAAATTTTATCTATTCGTTTAAGTGATGAAGAATATAAAAAACTTAAATCTCAATGTGAAGGTGATATAGCTTTATCGACTTACATTAAAAGTATCATTTTCTCCGAAAACAAGAAAAAACTTAATTGCCTTACAAACGCAATAATTATGGGAAAAATTAATGAAAAAATTAAAAATGATGATAAGTATAAAAAAGGATATGAATTTGTTTTATCTGATTTGCTTGATGACGAGGAATACTCTTGTTATTACAATTTTATTGCTGCTGCAAGAGATTTTTTCAAATACGCCTCAACACCAGGTACAGATGCTTACAATACTGTTGACGCTATTGGTGGTAAACCTGCCAAATATAAAATTAAATAATTACTAATTAAGCCTTGAGAGTTTTAATAACTTTCAAGGCTTAATTAGTAATTTTATTGAGGGAAAATCTTTCCTTATGTTATTGTTATAACTGAAATTTCACCTGTATTAGGTTCATATTTCAGTGCGACTGTAGTTTTTCGATATTTTCCGTTAATGGTTGGCAAATCCAAGCATACATTAAACTTTAAAACATCTTGGTCGTTCTTATCTAAATTATAAATGTATGAATGACATATTTGTTTATAAATTTTTTTTATAAAAATTTCTTTATCGTGAGTTTCATAGCCTAGTGATTTTAATATATTACCTTTACCTTTTTCACAATCTGTAAGGTATTGTGTCCACTTTTTATCTTCAACGAGGAACTTTAGTTTATCTATTGAATCAAATTTTGGGAAAAGAGCATTGAAAGAGAATCCTATATCTGTTTTATCTGGAATATCTGTTTCGATTTTATAGCTTAAAAATGGTCCAAAGTTTTCTTCATTTATACTAATAAGTTTAAAATCATTTTTCTCAAATGGATATCCTAACATATTGATATTTTCTTCATCAGAATAATCCATTGGATGAGCTGCGATAACTTTGTCTTTATGTTTTATATATGTATGTGTTAAAATTTGTGAAATATAGCTTTTAAAAGTAGAGGTGTGTGTTAAGTCAGCAAACCCTATAAACCATGGATATTGTAATAGGCCTTCTACGATTTCACATCTTTGAGACACAGTTAGTCGGTTGAAATATATAAGATAGTATTGATTACTATGCCGATAATTTGTTTTATTATATTTAGTTAATACTTCATTCATAATATTTCTTAGAACAAATTGAGAATTTGCAGTGTTTTTAGATATGTCAATGTAATCACCGCACATAATACTGTATGTACTTTTTTTATCTAGTAGTGGGATGACTTTTTCAAAAATAAAATAGCCATACATATTACTGCTAATTAAAGAAGTATCAAAAATGAAACAAGTTTCAAATTTTTTCTTGTCTTGATTAGGTATTAGTGCTCCTTTTAGGTCATCGTAAGAGATGCCTTTATTTTCTAATCGTTGTATTAAGTTATTAAACTCTTCCAATATAGTATTGTAAATTTCCGTTTCTGAAAGAGAAAAAACTGATTTTGCAACGGGAAATAGTAAATAATCTTTATTGTTAAATGTATAAATCATAGCGTTCTTAATATTCTCCTCAAAAACAAACTTTATAATTTAATCGTTTTTACAATATGTTTTGTGACAAAAAATGACACTTTTTTATTTTATATATAAATTTACCGTCTTTGAATACTTATATACTTTTCATTTCATAGTTTCAATGATATAATATTTCCGTAAACAGCCTTCCTCGATAAAGGAAGAGGGACCGCGTTAGCGGTGGAGGGATTCACATGAACAAAAAACTCAAAATTCTGATTTCAATTATATTGGTAGTTATACTTATATCAGGAGGTTATGTAGGCAATATGTTTGGTGTGTTCAATCGTGGCAACTATGGTGAGTATTCTCTCAAAAATACCGATACTGTAGAGAATAGCCCAATCAATGGTAAAACCGTCATATTCCTTGGTAGCTCCGTCACTTATGGCTATGGCTCAATGGGTGTGAGCTTTGCAGATTATCTCGAAAAAACTGACGGAATCCACGCTGTAAAAGAGGCTGTGTCAGGTACAACTCTTGTTGATGTGAAAGACAATTCTTATGTGTCCCGAATGAAGACAATCGGCAAAGAAATCAAAGCCGATGCAGTTGTATGCCAACTTTCAACCAACGATGCAACCAAAGAAATGCCATTTGGAGAAATCAGCGACAGCTACGATATAAACGATTTCGATACCCAGACCATCGCAGGTGCGATTGAGTACATAATCGCATACGCGAAAGATACTTGGAATTGCCCCGTGGTGTTCTATACCCAAGCCAAATACGATAGCGACCACTACGCAAAAATGGTAGATTTGCTCCTCGAAATCCAAGACAAATGGCAAATCACAATAATAGACTTCTGGAACAATGAAGAAATAAATAGCATCACTGACACCCAACGCAAACTCTACCTCATCGACCACATCCACCCAACCAAAGCAGGGTATCGCGACTGGTGGCTCCCCACATTCCAACAAACCTTCTATGAAGCAATTGAATAAATTGATAAATAAAACACCTGTGAGATGAACATCACCGGTGTTTTATGTTGCTTCAAATTTAATTTTTTTCAGTATTTTCAGAATCTATAGAATAATCATTTTCTATAACATCTTGAATATAATTAGCAGCAAGTGAATTTAATTTTGGATAGTCTAATTTGGGAATATCATATTTTAACATAATACTTTGTGAGAAGTTAGGATAAGATAGTTTTTTGTTTATAAAATCTAAGTGGCTTTGAACTGTATTAATATATGAAGTGTGCTCTTTTACTAAAGATGTTGCTAAATTCATTTTTTCAAATAATTCTTGCTTTTTTCTTGAATTTTCTACAATCGTCGCATTTGTTGCCACATTTCCTAATGCGTATATTGCTGTACTCTTTTTAATTGTTTGAGAAAGTGCAGTAAGCGCAGGAGATATTATGGTGGCTGCTTTTTGTGCCATTTCAGCAATCGATTTTGAAAAATCGGCAAAGCCAGCCAAAACACCCTTGACTGCTTCGGATAAAGCTTTTGCGTTTTTTTCTGCGAAATCTTTTTCTTCGGTAATTTTAATAGCCTTGATAATGGCTGAATTCAAATGATTGACAAGTTTGTTGCATTCATTATATTCTGATTTATAAAAAAATTTAAAGTGAGCAACACTGTTTCTATACAAACGAATTTGTTCAATTAAATCTTTTATATTGGGAATATCTATTTTATTACTAAAAAATCGTTCCCAATCGCTTTTTGGAATGAATTTTGAAAAAGCCGTTCTTAACTTTTCATCAGATAATTCGGAAAGGTCTTTATGTTCACTTAAAAACTTACTCTTATCATTTTCATCAGCACTTGTCCAGTTTGAAGTAAAAAGGAGTTTTTGAATATCGTTATATTCAAAAGAATAAAAGAATCTTTGCAATCGCTCAATTTCTTCTGCTTCTTTTTTTGTATTTGCATTATAATAAGTTTTTATATTATCTTTTTCCTCTTTGTTACTATCAATATTTATAACACCCTTAATTTTACCTTGCAATTCAGAATCAATTGTAATTTTATAATAGTCTCTTCCAAAATTTACAATATAGATATTGAAAAGTAGTTTTCTTAAATTTCTTTCTAATGTATTAAGTTTCGGGTAAATCTTATTGCAATAGTATTCCGATATAGCATCGTAGGAGATAATATCAATATATCTTTCACGAACACCAGAGTTAAGGAGCGTATATTGGATATATTCTAAGCATTTAATAAGTTGGGCTTTAGTTTTCCCATTAACTATAATATCTAGATATTTAGTATCAATAACTTCAGTTATTATAAATTCAACTTTACATACAATATTGCTTTGATATATATCAGCAGTATACTTTTTCTTATAAAAATTGTTATTGGTATTTGCTTTAACAATGGTAGGGAACGATGCTTTAATATAACTATATAGATTTTTCCCGGTAGGCAAGACAATTGTTCCGTTAGCTGGATTGTTATTTGTCTCTTCTTTCCTATATGGATTTTTTAAGAATATGTAACTACTCTGTAATTTCAATTTCTAATCTCCTTAAATTAAATAATTGTTCATAATATTAATCGTTGTTTGAGTAGGTTTTGTGGCAAAATCAAAATTACAATCTATTTTCGTAAGCATCACAAATCTCTTCAATTGAATCTACAGTGTGACCGCAATTTCTACGATATGCTATATGTAATCTTGTAGCTTGGATAGCTTTCTTTAATCCGTTGCTACCATATTCGTCAAAAATTGTATCATAATACTTTTTCATTGCTTTAGCACTTATTGCACGTTTATAAATTGTACCTTCTAACATTCCTTGTACAGCATACAAATACATTACCGCAGAGTTTCTGTTCATTCCTGTGGAATCGGCAATGTCATCAGCCAATTCCTGAACGCTTTCACCACAAACAACTTGCTTTCCGGATTTGTAGCAAATATCAATCATTTCATCTGTCATTTTTTTGTAAGGAACTGTTGGTTCCGTTTGTGTGTTGTAGCTATCTTCTTCATTACTTGTTTCATCATTGTAAGTTTGAATGTTGATAGTGCGAATTTGAGCTTGTTTCAACTCTGCTACTTCATCTTCTAATTTTTTGATTCGGGATAAGAGTTCTAAAATAATGGTTTCGTACTGCATAATTTACATCCTTTCTAAATACACTTTTTTGATTAGAAATATTTCTATTTCATCTGTCAATGCTTATTATATACAATTCTACAATGAAAGTCAATAGAAAATTATAAAAACGTTATAGAAAAATTTCTAATGAATTTCTATAAGACATAATTGAAAAACGTTTAATCAATCGATAGTGAAAAAATCAAAAGTAATGTCCATTAAAATGTACTTATTGATACTCTCATTCATTGACACAATGTACCCATAGTGTTAAAATTTAGTTAGTACAATTATAGGAGGGGCGTTATGCCACTTAAGATTATTCGACAAGACATAACCAAAATTGAATGTGATGCTATTGTAAATCCGTCCAACCGTCATTTGTACCCAGGTGGGGGAGCAGACCTTTCAATTCACGAGGCAGCGGGTCCCGAGTTGCTCGCATATTGTGAAAAACTTGGTGGATGTGAGGTTGGCAAGGCTAAAATCACACCTGCATTCAAATTACCTTGCAAGTATGTTATCCATACTGCAGGGCCTAATTGGCATCGCCTTGAAAATGCCGAAGAAGTGCTTGCATCTTGCTATAAAGAGTGCTTGAATCTTGCCAAAGAGAACAATTGTGAAACTGTTGCATTTCCATTGATTGCATCAGGTGCTTACGGATTCCCTAAGCAGTCCGTATTAAAGATTGCAACAAGCGTAATCAGTGATTTCTTGTTCGAGAATGAAATGCTCGTGTATCTTGTGGTTTTCGATAAGAATGCTTTTGAAATCAGTGAAAAGCTGTTTTGTGATGTTGCATCATATATCGACGATAACTATGTTGAGCAGAATGCCGAGCATCAGATTGTAGAGGGTAGATATAGCAATTATCCTATGCAGTCATTACGCAGAGAAGAACTCGAAGAGCGTCGTGAAAGAGTCCTTGAAGAACGAGCAGCAAAGCAAATGATTTGCGAATGCGAGTCAGTTTGTCTTAATATGGAAGAACAGGATGAATTCATTAAATCTGACGATATTGACGATTGGCTCAAACGAATGGACAAGGGCTTTGCGGATACACTTTTCTACTATATCGATAAGAAAGAGATTACAGATGTTGAGGCATACAAACGCTCAAATGTAAGCAAAAAGACCTTCTCAAAAATCAAGTGTAATCCTGATTACAAGCCAAGCAAATTGACTGCAGTGTCCTTCGCAATCGGGCTCAAGCTCAACCTTGACGAAACAAATCACTTACTCAAAACAGCAGGATTTGCCCTTTCAGAATGTAGCAGATTCGATGTAATCATCCAGTATTTCATCGAAACAGGGGAATACAAAAACATCTTTGATGTAAACGCAGTATTATACAAATTCGACCAACAGTTGTTAGGGGTGTAGGAGGATATTTATGGAAAAAATATATAATATTGGTATTGGTAATAGTGGTGAATATTTTGTAGCTGCAGAGCTTGAACGCAGAGGCTTTACAGCAGCAGTTCCTATGTCTAATACAAAAGATTTTGATATATTAGCTATAAGCCGAGAAACAAATAGACAAGTGGCTTTACAAGTTAAAACAAGTCGTGGAAAATTTAAATCTTGGATTTTAGGCAAGAAAAATGAAACTCTTGAAGATGACAACATTTATTATGTTTTGATTGCATTGAACGAACTTGATACACCTGATTATTATATTATTGAAAGTAAGTATATTGCAGAAAGTCTTTCAAAGGGATACCAATTGTGGCTTAACGAAGAAGGGAAAAATCACAAAGACACATCTATGAGAAAATTCACTTTTGATGTTCAAGGCGTAGATAATATTAGGGGATTAAAATCAGAAGATTTCAAATCTAAATGGGATAAGTTGAAATAAAAGTTTTTCATAAAAAGTAGGGGACGATGCCCACATCGTTCCGTAAAAAAGGAGAATTAGTATGAGCATTTCTTTTAGACATTCTGCTGGGTTTGGCAAAAGAATGGAATATAAATTGATTGGCGATATGCTGATGGAAGGTTTGGATTGCTATACACCACTAGTAGATGACCACGGTGTAGATTGTGTAGTAAAAAGAAACGATGGTACATTTATAGAAATACAAATAAAAGCAAGGTCTAAAGATGTCACCGAAGGCGATGCTGCATTATTTTCTGCAATAGACCATCAATTAACTGAAAATTTTTATTTTGTTTTTTATTCCGAACGATTAGATATGATGTGGATACTGTCTTCTGAGGAGTTTTTAGCAGAGTGTGTTACAAACAAGAATGGTAAGAATGTAGGTAAACACAGCATTTGGTTTAATGGTAATAGAAAGAATCCTAAAACAGGAGTTAAGGAAGAATACTGTAAGCCACAGTTCAAAAAATATATATGCAAAGATTTTAGTAGATTTGTAAAAAAAAGTCTCCCACCAAGAGACCATTTTAAGTAAATAACTCGTTATAATGTGATTGTAAGGTCAAGGAAAACCTTGAAGAATACAATCACATTATTTTTTTGGAGGAATTTACAATGAAGAAAAATTTAACAGAACTCGTATTTATCTTAGACCGTAGTGGCTCTATGTCAGGTCTTGAAAGAGACACAATCGGTGGATTTAATTCGATGATTGAGAAACAAAGAAAACAAGAGGGCGAATGCATTGTTTCAACTGTCCTTTTTGATGATGAATGTCAGGTAATCCACGATAGAGTTAGCATTGAAAACATCAAGCCAATGACAGAAGATGATTATTATGTGCAGGGTTGCACAGCGCTTATTGATGCTATCGGCGGAGCAATCCACCATATCGGAAATGTGCATAAATATGCTCGTCCTGAAGATGTGCCAGAAAATACAGTTTTCATCATCACAACTGATGGTCAGGAGAATTCAAGCCATCGTTATTCATCAAGCAGAGTTAAACATATGATTGAACGCCAAAAAGCAAAATTTGGATGGGAATTCTTGTTCATCGGTGCGAATATTGATGCAGTCGAAACAGCAAAACGATATGGTATCGAGCAAGACCGAGCAGTTAATTACCACGCCGATGCACAAGGCACAAGCATCGTCTTTGAATCAGTGTCAAAAGCAGTGTGCAATGTCCGTGCAAATAAATGTATGGCAGAAAACTGGTCTGAAGACATCGACAACGACTTCAAAAATCGTGGGAAGAAATAAAACAAAAATTCTTGGAGCAATCCAATGATTTTACTATTGTTGTTCTATATATTCTTGTATGTGTTTGCTTTTATAGGTTCTATTTGGCAAAATCTGGGTGTTATATATCAGTTTTTGTCACAAATTATCATTAAATTTCGATATAGTATTTAATAGGAAAGTAAAAAGATGGAGGAACTTATTATGGCAAAACCAAAATTTTCAAGTTGTGCGGCTACAAGTAAAAATCCGAATTGGGAAAAATTAATAGAAAGACCTGGGGAACTGTATTCACGAGAAGATGAAATACGTAGTCCTTTTGCAAGAGATTATACACGAATTCTCCATTGTATGGCATATAGACGACTCAAGCATAAAACTCAAGTATTCTTCAACATTGACAATGACCACATTTGCACACGAATGGAACATGTTAGTCATGTGGAATCAGTAAGTACAACAATAGCAAAGTATTTAGGATTAAATGAAGAATTGACCAAAGCAATTGCGATGGGACACGATTTGGGCCATGCTCCTTTTGGTCATGAAGGAGAAAGAATATTAAGAAACCTTTCTAAAAAGCATTTAAATACAGATTTTTGGCACGAGCAAAACGGGTTGCATTTTGTTGATGAAATAGAGCTGCTTGAAGATAACTATAAACACTATAAAAATCTTAATTTAACTTATGCGGTAAGAGATGGAATAATTTCACATTGCGGAGAGATTGACCAAAACGGTATCATTCCTAGAGAAATTTCAATTGATATAAATGCTTTCGATGAAGCTGGTAAATATCAGGCGGTTACTTGGGAAGGTTGCATAGTAAAACTTGCAGATAAAATTGCATATGTTGGTAGAGATATTGAAGATGCAATTAATTTGGGACTTCTAGACCAACCTGCTAAAAACAAATTACTTAAAATGGCTCAGGCAAACGATGAAAGTGTAATGAATACAACTGTAATAATGCATAATATGATTATTGATATTTGCAAAAATAGTTCTCCTGATAAAGGTATTTGTATGAGCCAAGAGTTTAATGAGCAATTAAATGAAATAAAAATGTTTAATTATGAATATATTTATGGCCATGAAAGATTAGAACCATTTAAAAAATATTCAGAGTTGATTATCACTCAAATATTTAATTCATTATTATGCCTTTATGATAAAAAACATACTTGGGGAAAACTTAGCGAAAGAAAGAAATATACACCAATTTTGATTGATTCATTTGAAAAATGGTTAGCACGCTATTGCGAATCAGATATTGTTCCATCAGGAGAGTTACAAGAACTTTCTTTGAATTGTGAAAATATAAAAATTTACAAAAAACTTGGAAGTAAAAAGTTGTATGTTCAAGCAATTATTGATTATATTTCGGGAATGACAGATAGATTTGCTATTAAAGTATTTAATGAGTTACTAGAGTATTAATGGAGAGTTGATATGGGCATAAAAAAACTTGATAAAAAGAACTTCATTTTTCAAATTTCACAATATGGTTTTTTTACAGAACAATTTCCCGAATGTTTTAATAGTGAAAGCTTTGCAAGAGCATTAGACGACTTGATTTCACTAGTAGCAAGTTCAAAAGGGCAAGCGAAAAAAGGAAATAGGAATACAACATCACCAACAACATTATCTACATATAAAAACGATATATCTAGAAGAGTGCTGTCAGTGCCAAATCCCGAGGCCTTTTTGAGATTAGCAAAATTTATGCAAGAACATTGGAATGAAATCAACGAATATGCTTATAGTTCAAACTCTTTGTCCCCAATTACATTTGTTAGAGTTTATGCACAAGGTGAAGCTGAGGAGTTACTTAATAGTGAATCACTTAGAGAACGCTTTAAAATTAGAAGTGATTTTGTTGTTAGTATCAAAAATTGTATTCGTGCATCTCTTGGGTATAAGTATAGATTGAGTGTAGATATTTCTAATTGTTATAACTCGCTATATACACATTCTGTTACATGGGCTATTTGCGGAAAAGATAAGGCAAAGGAATATTTAAGAACCAAATCTCCAGCTGAAATTCAAAGAGATTATGAAATAGCAGATTGTATAGATGCTTTTACAAGATTTCAAAAAAACAATGAAACTAATGGTATAATTGTGGGCCCGTATACTTCAAGGATTGTATCAGAAATAGTTTTAGCTCGAATAGATAAAGAACTGAAACAAAAAGGGTTACACTTCAAACGTTATGTTGATGATTATAAAATGTATTTTAGAACTGAGTCACAAGCTCAAGAAAGCTTACCGATTATAGAGAAGGTATTAAACGAATATAATTTATCGCTAAATACCTCGAAAACAGTAATACAAAAATACCCTTATGAAATTATTTTGAATCTTAAAGACTCTTTTGAAAAAGCTTTTATTGAGGAGGGCGTGTTCGGTGTTTTAAATATGGCTGCGACACTGTTTTCTTCCGGTGAAAAGGGTGCATATAAATATGCTTTAAAATATATCAAAGATATGACCTTAACTGGTGAAGATATCTATTTGATTATCCCAACATTGATTAACATTATGTTAATTGACCCCAGATATGGTAAATATGTAACGCAGTATTTGAAAAAGAATTTATCTTACAGAGAAAAAGAAAAACTGACAAATGTTTTCAATAATGAATTGACAAGTAGCATTGATGGCCAGTTGCAGCAGGAAACACTTTTATTTATTCAGCTAATTAAAGATTTGAATTTAAAAATTCAAGGTAGTAATGTTGTTAAAATATTGAAAAGTGATAATGATTTTGCCATTATAATAGCCCTTGATTTGTGGAAAAATAGTAAAGAATTAGTTATTAGAACAAAGACTGAAGCGCGAGAGATAAATAAAGCTATTGATTGGTTATTGTTAAAATTAAATGGTGAAAAATTATCTGGTTCTAGATGGTTGCTATTATATGAAATGAGTGTAAATAAGCTAGTTAGTTCTAAAAAAATGCCAACTATTGAAATGGATGATTTCTTCAGTAAAATGTTTGATTTAAAAGTAAGTTTTTATAATTCAAACAAAAAGAATTAATGTTTTTATAGTTATAAGTAAAAAGCTAACAATACCTATGGTTATAATAGAGTGTTGTTAGCTTTTGTAGTGTATATTATTTTAACAGGACGATTATCGCTCTGTTGGAAATATTAAATCTGGTGGATAATGAATACTTTTAACTTTTCTGATTTTTTTCATATCATATACAGCTGTATTAGGAAGATTCAAAGGGACTGGACCTGAAACGATATAATGTTTGTATGGAGAAAACCAAATAACGTAATCTGCTTTAATTTCTTTTAAAACGTTAATAAATTCTTCATCAAAAAAATGTTTATGTATTTCAGCTCTATATGGTGCACCTGTAATAATCTCAGATGGTAGTTCCTCTGTATTGTTTGCTTGTGCGTACGCACAAGATTCATCGATAATTAAAAACACGCATTTATGTTTTGGGTGATTCTTTTTATATAGTGGAATTTGGGAATTGTGCTTTTCCAAAACTCTTTTGAAGCTAGATATATAAAATTTGTAGTTGTGGTCTTCTTCTGTAGGTAAATTAGAATGCGAAATTACTATGACCTTATTACCATTAACGCCATCCTCAATTCCTTTAGACTTTAATTCAGAATATATTTTGCTTTCTGCCACATTTGTAGCGTTATATAACTTGCCGCTTTTTAATTTTTTAGTATGGTCATCTACTCGCATTACTTCCATCATGAGTTTATATTTATCGCTATAGAAATCAGGTGGTGGGTCAGATTTTTTGCTGTTATCCACCCAGTTTTTCCAATGACAACTTTTTAGCACTTTATTAACAATAAAAATAGATTTTATGCTATTAAAAATGATTCCGTGGCATGTGGTTTGAAAGTACTCAATTATATTTGATTCCTTATCAAAAAAATTCACACTATCACCTCTTTTGTGATTATTATAACATCTCATTTTCGAATAATCAATTTTATTAAGTTCACTTAGTCCATAAAAATGTACTGAATTCAAAATAAAAAGCAGACAGTGATTTAATTCTATGATATAATATATTTAAACAAGAAAAATGCTGAAATCTCAATATTTTTTTGGAAATAAGTTGAGAAAAGTAATTTATTGTGATATAATTTCACTAATGTTTATGAAAAATTATATTAATCATAGGGGTGTAATCATGGCTGCAAGTTATAAGAAATTATTTAAGCTATTAATTGATCGTGACATGAAGAAAAAAGAACTTGCTGAAAAGGCGGGCATCAGTATTGCTACTATTACTAAGATGGGCAAAGACGGTGCCGTTGTTTCAAGTGATGTTCTCGTAAAAATCTGCACTGCACTAGATTGTACAATGGATGATATTGTGCAAATTGTACCTGAAAAATAACAAAGATATTTTCAGGACAATAATTTAGAGTTTAGATTACAGATATTTGTGCGGAGGATTACCTAAAATGGTAGATAATAAACTTACATATATAAGTCTTTTTAGTAGCGCTGGAGTTGGATGCTATGGATTTAAAAAAGAAGGATACGAATGTATTGCGACTTGCGAATTGCTTTCTGCAAGATTAGATGTGCAGAAAGCTAACAATAAATGTAAATATGAGTCAGGTTACATTTCTGGAGATTTAACCAAAGTTGAAATAAAAGAGCAACTTTTTAATGAAGTGGAAATGTGGAGAGAGAAAGAAAAAGTTGAATCTGTTGATGTCGTTGTTGCTACACCACCTTGTCAGGGAATGAGTACTGCAAATTATAAGAAAGGTGATGAAAGCAAAAGAAATTCACTTGTTGTTGAAGCGATATCTATTATAAAGAAATTGCAGCCAAAGGTTTTTGTTTTCGAAAATGTTAAAGCTTTTTTGAAAACAGCATGTACCGATATAAATGGAGAAATAATTCCTATTAAAGATAGCATTTATAGAAATCTCGGCAAGGACTATCATATATACGCAAGGGTCATTAATTTTAATGAATATGGTGTACCATCAAGTCGCCCAAGAACTATTGTTGTTGGAACGCATAAAGATTTTATTCATTTTAGTCCTTTGAATATCTTTCCATTAAAAGAAGAGCAACGCACTGTGAGAGATGCGATTGGTGATTTACCATCATTAAGATTTGGAGAAATGTCAGATGATACGCTCCATTTCTTTAGAGAGTATCCAAGATATATGGAAGAATGGATTAGCCATTTGGCTGAAGGTGAGTCTGCTTTTAATAATGAAGAACCATATAAACCATATAAAATTGAAAACGGAGAAAAGATTGTCTTGAAAGGTTCTCATATGGGAAATAAATTCAGGAGACTTTTTTGGGATAGACCAGGTGCATGTATTGCGACTAGGAACGACCAGTTAGCAAGTCAAGACACCATCCACCCTAAAGATAATCGAGTTTTAAGTATTCGTGAATTGATGCGCTTAATGACTATACCTGATGATTTTCAATGGTCTAATACAGATATTAATAGTCTTAAGACAAAGGATGAAAAGAAAGTTTTCTTAAAAGAAAATGAATTAAATATAAGAAGATGTATAGGAGAGGCTGTTCCAACACATATAATGCAGACAATTGCAAAAAATGCCAAGGAAATGATAGCTTTCCAACATTATGTTGAGGATTATTATTCTAATAAGACAAACAATAAGCCAAAGTCATATTATGAAAAAGCTTTTGATTTTGAGATGAATCTGACTGAGGTAAAGGAAACAGGTTCTTATTACACGCCTCAAACAGTAGTGTTTGAAGCATTATCAACTATTGACCTTAATGGTAAAAAAGAAATAAGAATTTTAGAACCATCAGTTGGTATGGGTGCATTTTTACCTCAATTATTCAGACTTTGTGATGTTTGCGATAAGGTTTGTTTAGATGTATGCGATTGTGATGCCGACGCTTTAAAAACTTTAAAATCAATAATTAAATTGATTCCTTATAACAAAGATATTATCTCTATTAAGTATATTTGTGATGATTTTTTAATTACAAACAAAATTAAAAAGAGTTATGATTTGATTATTTCCAATCCGCCTTTCGCAAAGGTGTCAAAGGACAAACTTGCTGATTACAAGGCACAGTATGATGTTGGCAAGTCGACAAATGCTTTTGCATTTTTCCTTGATAGATACTTGTCTTTATCTGATGAAATTGCTGTTATAGTCCCAAAAAGTTTTGTTATGGCTGCGGAATATAATAATATACGAAATAAATATCAGAAATTGGGTATTACACACATTGTGGATTTTGGTGTAAAGTACTTTAAAACCGTTTTCGTTGAAATTCTTTCAATTCATTTTAAGAAGGGATATACTGGAACGATTGCAGTTGAAAACAAACTTTTGGGAGAAGAATACTATCAAGAACAAGGATATATATTTCATGATAAATGTTGGCTGATGTATAGGGATTCATGGTTTGATAATTATATAAAAACATTGAAATTAGATGTTTTTGATATGTTTAGAGACCGTCAAATTACCAATAGTAAGGTTTCGACATCTGGAGATGTTTGGGTTTTGCGTTCCAAAAATATACTTGATAGTGGTGAAATAGTATCTAAAGAAGGATATGATCGCTTTATTTCGACGGAAGATTTGCACAAGTATAATGTATCTCAATATTTGAATTCTAATGCAATCATAATGCCTAATTTCACGTATCTTACTCGTGCAACAAGGTTACCCAATAATTGCATACCAAACGGTTCTATTGCAATATTAAAACCTAAAGCTATAATAGGCGATATAGATTTAACTTTGTACGCTAGTGATGATTTTAGAAAATACTATGAAATCGTTAAAAACAAGGCTAGATTTACCTTGAATTTAGATTCCAATTCTATCTATTATGTGGGGATAAAAAAGTAAAAAAAGAGGTGAGTTAGATGCAGAGTTTAGCAAAAATTTTTATGGGGACATTTGGTTCTGGAAAAACTTATAATGCAATAAAAGCTGCATGTGATTTTATAGGTGAAGATAATAGTCATGAAAATTTCATGCGTTTGTGTAACGAGAAGCGAATAGCTTATATTCCATTAAGCCCTAATTTTACATATGAAAACTTTGTAGCTGGTGTTAAAGTTTCAACTGATGCAAAAGGAAAGATTACTTATCAAGTGGTGGATAAAGTCTTTTCTGAAATGTGTGAGAAAGCTTTAATGCATAAAGATTTAAATTATTGTGTTATTTTAGATGATTTGGACCGTGTAAACATTAGTGTTCTGTTAGGCGAATTGATTAATGCTATAGAATATAGAAATGAGCGTGTAACTACAACTAGTGGGAAATCCATAATGGTTCCAGATAATTTGTTGATTGTAGGGACTTTGAATTCCTTGAATCAAAGAGATACAGATTATGCTGTTTTAAGAAGATTTAATTTACAACCACTAAACCCAACAAAGCAATTGATTTATGATTTTTATGAGGGTTATCCTGGTGATGTTGTTGAGACAGTTGTAGAGTTTTATGAGAAAGTTAACTCCTTTATTGATTTAAACATATCAACAGATTATTTAGATTTGTTAAATGAGTATCATATTAGCCCGGCTTTTTATTTGAAAAGCAAAGCTTCTGCGGTAGATTTGTTAAATGTAATTGTTACATATATAGATTCAATTATTATTCCAATCTTGCATCAATATGTATCAGATGGAATACTTGATTGCTCTTTTGACGATGTTAAGAGTTTTCAGGCATCCTTAGTGTCTATGCGTGCTGATATACAGAGTGCTAGTGTGAAAAAGATTACAAAGTGGATTTATAATTATGATACTGACAGTTGGGCATCCGTTGACAACTGTGGTTCGGATGCAAAGGATGAATATATAGAAACATTGCACAACGAGCTTCGTGGATATAAGGCCGAACTCTTTAGACTTATTTTTGAGGCAGTTTCTTTTTCGAATATTGTACCTGTCGATAGCTTATTTAATGATATATATAATAATACAAATCTCATCAAAGTATCAAATCAGTTTGCACGTTCGAGAGACAAAGAGAGATTAGCTGCATTTGTTGCGGAGGAGAGTGTCTCTGAACAGTTTCAATATAGTACACAGGGCGGTAAAATTAATTGTTCTGTTTATGCTACTGTTGCGGTAGGCAATAAAATGAAACCTAGATATGAAATAAACGGAAAACGGTATGTAATTGCTAGTGGGTTTAGAAGTGGCGGCTCAACAACAAGTTTGGATACGTATGAGCCTACCTTATTAGCGCCGCTATATCATGGAGAGTTTGTATATAAATTAATTGTTTCATACTATAATTTAATGATTAGAGGATTTGCTGAATCAGGAAACAACTTGTTGGAAAAGTTAGCGAAAGTAGAACTGAATTATGTAATTAAACAAGAACGAATAGCAGAAACTTGGCCGGAAATTATACCTAATCTATCGATTCTGTGGTCTTCAGCAGGTAGTGAAATACACTTAACATCATCTAAAATTGATGATTTAGAGAGAGCAAGAAATAGCGTTTCATTTACTAGCTTGTATGAAGATTATGTTGAACAAGAACATAATGAAACTTTGATAATTCCTAGTATAGGGGTGGAAAATATGTCTAACGATTATAAAAAAATAATGGATTTGCTCAATATTCATCAAATGATTTTACAAGGACCTCCTGGTACATCTAAAACATATGGAGCAAAAGAATTTATAGGTAATCGCATTATAGAAAAGGGTGATGCTACAGGTTTACCTATGTCTATTTTGACACAGAATCAATTGAACGAAGAGCACTATAATGAAAATATTGAGTTGGACAAGTCAGTGTATTGGGATATAGTGCAGTTTCATCCATCATATGACTATGAGGACTTTGTTAGAGGAATAGATGTTAGGCCAGGATATAATGGTATAGAATATGTAACAGTAAATAAGACTCTAGGTAAAATCGCTGCATTAGCAAGCAAGAAAGAAAATAGTGGTAAAGAATTTTACCTAATTATCGATGAAATTAACAGAGCTAATATTGCATCTGTCTTTGGGGAACTAATTTATGCGTTAGAATATCGTGGAGAACCTGTTGAAACACCGTATGCTGTTAATGGTGAATCAACAATATCTTTACCATCTAATCTATACATAATAGGTACTATGAATACGGCGGATAAATCAATTGGAAATATTGACTATGCAGTGAAGAGAAGATTTATATTCTTTAATAGTTTGCCTAATAGAGAAACTGTATTGAGTTGTGCCGAGAAAGATGAAAATGCAATAGAGGTAAGGGCTTATGATATTGTGGCTCAATTATTTAGAGATTACTTGAATTCAGAATATAATATTGATGATGTACAATTAGGACATACATATTTTTTAAGAGTAAAAGAGAGTCCAGTAATGGATGAAAAAGAATGTATGTTTGAAAAAATGCGTTATCAAATCATCCCAATTTTAAGAGAATATTTTAAAGATGGAATATTAGAGAATAATGAAGACTCAGGTTCAAGTCAAGCATCTCAAGAATTGATGAGCATTATTGAACAATATAGCGTTTTCAAAGATATAGATAAAACAATTTCTGATTGGTTGAATAAACATTTAAATTAACAACTGGTGATTTTTATGATTCATGCAAAAACATGGAGTAAAATAGATGGTTTAGATAACAAAACTTGTCAAAATGCTCTTTTTAGCAATAATTATCAAAATATGGGAATTCATTTTCATAATGGAGAATTATGGTCTTCAGGATATGCCGGAATATGTCGCTTGGTCGACCGTTTTGGTGGAATTATAAAGGGTGGAAATGAGAATCAAATAATACTTTCTGTGGAGCCTAATTATGATGTCACTCCATTTGAAATGCTTGCTGCTGTTATGTCTGATGATGAGTATGATGATTATCTTGATGTCTTAAAAAAAGAAAAACGTGAATTGTTTCATATCTTTTTAGAGCAAGAAACTATAGAAACCAGTGTTACTGGGTGTTCTGGTGATTTTCTGATTGCTGCATCATTTATAATGAGTTGTAAATATGTATGTAAGCGAAAGTTAAAGCCACAAATGGTCAAACACAACGAGAATTTGAGGGCTAAGGCAAAAGGCAAAATAGATATCAAAAGACAATTAAAAACGAATGTTTTCAGAGGAAGAGAAGATAGAATGTTTTGTACATACAACATTTTTTCAATCGATACTTTGGAAAATAGAATACTTAAATTTGCACTAAAAAAAGCAGAACATATAATCAAAAATAAATATGGTAAAGTATATGATTATATGAAAAAGGATATAAAGTTCTGCAAAAATGCTTTGGCAGATGTTTCGGATATTAGAGTTGACAAAAATATGTTTACAAGAGTTTCGGTGAATGGTTTGTATCCGTATTATAAGGAACCAATACAACTAGCCAAACAACTGGTTTGTGACTTGTATATTGAACCGGTATACCAGGGAGAGCATACTGGAAAAGTTATACCATATGTAATTAATATGGAATTACTTTTTGAGTTTTATATTAGAACAAAGCTGAAAGAGTATTATGCCGACAAAGAAATATATAGTGTTGGGAAATACAACAAGAAATATGTATTTTTAAGACACCACATGCATCAAAATCATTTAATTAAACATTATATTCCAGATGTTATAATATTAAAAGATTCTAAACCAGAAGCGGTTTTTGATGTTAAGTTCAAAAACAGATTAAAGCCTGACAGGAATGATACTCATCAGCTCATGAGTTATGTTTTAATGTTGGGCGTTAATAAGTGTGGTTTTATTTTCCCAAAATCTCAAGACCTTTCTGGTGGTTTAGCGTTTCAAGATGAATTAAATGTTGCCGATGATGTGATTTCTTATTATGAAATTGAATACGATAAAGAAATTATAGCAAGCTCTATGCTTGAAGTGGGCTGTAGTGAGTGACTAATAGTAGATGAAACCTACATTGAAATCAAAATGTTTGCTAATTGGAAATAAATGCAGAGTACTGCAATAAGGTGCAATGATATGATTAAAGACATAATTTATGACCCGATTTTGTTGGCGATGAAATCGGAAAAGGCTACAATTGAAGATTTGCAGGTGGCAGAAGATTTGCTTGACACTCTCACTGCCAATGCTGATGGTTGTGTTGGTATGGCAGCTAATATGATTGGTGTACATAAGCGTATCATTTGCTTCGATGATAACGGTAAGTATATGACTATGTTCAACCCCGAAGTCATTAGAAAGTCAGACCCTTATGAAACCGAAGAAGGTTGCCTTTCATTGCTTGGTGTTCCCCGTAAGTGTAAGCGTTATAAGAGTATAAAAGTGCAGTGGCAGACAGCTGAATTCCAGACCCGAATCAAAACATTCACCGGATGGACAGCACAAATCATTCAGCATGAAATTGACCATTGTGATGGTATCTTAATTTAATGGTGATGCTATGAAAATTATAATTGATGCTGATGCGTGTCCCGTTGTGGATATTACTGTCAATGTGGCAAAAGAGCGTGGACTTGAGTGTATCATTGTTTGCGACAATACCCACACCATTGAAAGGGATGGCGCTACAACTATAGTTGTTGATAAGGGTGCTGATTCTGCCGATTGTCGTATTGCTAATATCACCGAAAAGGGTGATGTGGTTGTTACGCAGGATTACGGACTTGCAGCTCTCGTGCTTGGCAAGGGCGGTAAGGCACTTAATCAGAATGGACTCATTTACACCGATAGCAATATAGAAAATCTCCTTTTCACCCGTTTTATAGGCAAAAAGGAGCGTATGGCAGGTAACAGGACAAAGGGTCCTAAAAAGAGAACATCACAAAACAATGCAGATTTTTTAAAAGCATTGTTAATATGCCTTGACCATTGTGATGGTATATTGATTTGATAGATGTTTGTTTGTGTTCGAAAAAATTAAGGAGTGAAAGATGATGGATAATCACAACAATCCTGCGGTTGTTATAAAATCAATTACATTTAATGATGGTAGTGAAATTGAATTTAATAGTGACGACATAGTATTATTGGTTGGAGCCAATAATGTCGGTAAAAGCCGTACTTTGAAAGATTTACAAGCAGATTTAATTGATAATGAAAATTCAAGAGTATTAATAAAAAAAGTTGACTATCATACCAGTAATTTTGCTACAGAACCAATAAAGAATTTCTTTGAAAGAAATATTCGTAAAAATATTCATGGTGACTATGTCGTTCCTGTGAATGATAATTGCACCCATCAATTCAGTGAATTTGATTTTGAGAATGTTTTAGACGGTGATAAGCGCTTCTACAAAGTTTTGTATTCATTTTTGTCAACAGAAAGTCGATTGAATATAACAAAACCAATTAGCTTTAATTATGGTGTTGATAAAACATGTTCAAACATATTAAATAAACTAGAAGAGCACCAAGAAATAATAGAGACACTAAACGAAATATTGTCATCAGCATTTGGGAAGGCTATTGATGTGTATGAACGTTCTGATGATGATGTCATTGTAAAAGAATATAAAATTGGCGATGGCAAATTAATTACTGATGCAATTAATTCAAACAGACGAGAGGGGAAAAGAATACTGAAAGAACTGGATAGCCTACATCACCAAGGTGATGGTATAAGAAGTGCAGTTGCTATCTTAGCTTCTCTTATTGTTAACGAACATTCATTGCTTTTGATTGACGAACCGGAAACTTTTTTACATCCACCTCAAGCGAAACTGATTGGAAAAAACATTGTGCAATTATCAGAGAATAAACAATGTTTTATTGCTACACACAATATTGATTTCATTAAAGGTGTTGTAGAAGCAAATTCTTCTAGAGTAAAAATAATAAAGATTAATAGATATGAAAATGAAAATACTTTTAATTTAATTAAAAACAACAGCATTATTGAAATTGCAAACGATAAGAACTTAAAATATACAAACATTCTGGATGGTTTATTTTATAATCGTTTGGTGTTGTGTGAAAATGAAAGTGATTGCAAATTTTATGCCTCATTATTGGAAAATATGGATTTATCCAAGTATCAAAGTACGCTATTTTGTGCAGTTGGAGGTAAAGACCAGTTCAAAAAAGTAATACCTTTGCTAAGAGAACTGCGTATAGATTATTTGATTATTGCTGATATAGACTTAATCGATAATAAAGAGAATTTAAAACAATTAATGAATTCCATAGTAACAGATGGATATGAGCAAATACGTAAAAAGCATAATGATTTTTTGGAAAAATTTGAAGAAGGAACAAATTCTCAAGTTAAAATTCAATGTGATATACAAAAAGAAATTAACGAGGCTTTCACAGATGAAAGATATATCTCACCGGAAACTGTTGATAAGATAAAATCGATATTAAAGAATATTAGTTCTTTAAAATTATTGAAAAGGGGCGGAAAAAACATTTTGCCTCAAGGAGATTGTACAGCACTATTTAATGAGATTAATAATTACCTACATGAGCATAATGTTTTTATTGTAGAATGTGGAGAAATTGAACGGTTTGTGCCAAACGTAGGTGGACATGGAAATAATTGGTTAGAGAAGGTATTTGAAAAGTATAGGGATATTGACGATAATGTTTACAATGACGCAAAACAGTTTGTTAAGGTAATCTTTAAAATTGATTGAATCAACAAGTAAAAACACCTATGAGGTTATAAAATTAACTTCATAGGTGTTTTTATATTGCGCTTGATGCTTTTGACTTGTAGGATTTATGCTCCCATAATATGAATTTTCTAAAGTTATTATAAGAACTCACTTTCAGGGGATGTAATATGTTTTCCTAAAAAAGAAAAGTTAGTTGTTTTCATTTATGTTTATAAGAAAAGAATATATAGAATTTTGCAGATTTTTGTCACAAAATATTACTTTTAAACGATGTAAATAATGAGACTAATTGTAAAATATTTTGGGGGGATTAATATGAACAATCTTAGCTTTACAGCGTGTAGTTTTCATTTTAAAGAAACAAATAGTAAGGGAGATTATCGTATATTTGCTTTAAACAGTAAATATAAATTTAAAAAAATATCAAATACGATAGAAGCCGATTCTTTTGATATTTTAAAAGGGTTCCTAGAGACTAGAAGCGGCTACATAAATGATGAGAATGAGGAAAAACTCTTTTCTTGTAGTTTTGATTCAATGGGTGAAAATGAATACTTTAGATTTCTTATGGGGCGAATTAAATGCGGTTCATATGGATATTTATCGGATGTTGTTGATATTGATAGCATGAAAACTATCACAAAAATAAAGCCGAATCAAGCACCAATAAAAGATTTTTTGTTTTTTATTGCTATTCCAAAAGATAATAAACGAGTTACTGTGGAGAAAGGATTACTGTTTTTTCAAAACTATGGACAATTTGGAATTAAAACAATAACACTTAAATATTTACAAGTATATCTCAATCAATTTCATATAACAATAAAATGTGGTAATATAGCACCTAAACTATTTGTGGACAAGGTATTAACAAAAGAAGCACTTAATAAAATAATATTAATTAAGAACAACAAATCTCAAGATTTAGCGGATAAAAATTATTTTGGATTTGGACAAGAAACGCGTATTTTGTCACAATTAAAGTTGAATACAAATATATTTGATAAAATTAAAGGTTATGTGTCCCAAAATCAAACTTTATTCGAACTTGAGGGGCAAGAATATGATGCATTGAAAGTGCAAGTAAGAATAGGAGAACGAGAACGAGTTATTAATTTAAACAATATTGAAAATTTAAGTATAATAGAATCATTGCCAAATGATTTGATGGATTCGTCTGGTGAAATAGATATAAATAGGGCAATTAATATTTTCACTGCTAACGCTAAAGATTATTTGTCAGAAATGGTTCTACAAATTACTCAAGATTAAAAAGGGTGGTAACGATGAGTGAATTTTTTACCAATCCTGCATTATGGATTGGCATAGGTGTTTTTTTTATTATAATATATGCTAATATGAAAACAG
Organism: Candidatus Fimenecus sp.; assembly: GCA_045613585.1. Classification (GTDB taxonomy): domain Bacteria; phylum Bacillota; class Clostridia; order Oscillospirales; family Acutalibacteraceae; genus Fimenecus. The sequence continues at coordinate 47,963 of JAZLBG010000107.1, forward strand.
ATAACTATATTGATATTAGAAGCATTATTAAAAATCATTATTCAATATTTGATGGTTCAATAATTCAAATACTCTTTTTTACAATTATTCCTTTATTTTTTGCTATAGGGTTTACCCTAGCACAAACAGTGACAAAAGATATTTATGATTGTTTAAATGTCATATTTTCTATTTTTGTTGCTATGTTTTTTTCTATTTTATCAATATTACTTTCAATTTTATCAAAAGATGGAAAAGACGAAGAAAAAAAGATTAAACAAAATAAGGAATATCTCAAATTAATTGAACAAAGTAATGATACGGTTATTTTCGAAATATTACTTTCAATTGTTTTGTTGTTTATTATTTTAATATATAGTTTACTCCCTGAAAATACGGATATCTTTGTTAAAGTTGTTTTTAGTGTAATAATATATTATTTAACTGCTTCAGTACTGTTAAACATTTTTATTTTGATTAAGCGATTAAAAGCAATTTTTGATAATCTTAATCAGTAATACTATATGAAACGTATATTATATAAGAATACAAATTCAATAAAAATTGTTATTCAACCCACATTTGTGGGTTGCTTTTTTGTTTGTGGTACTTGTTCAACTAACACACTTATTGTAAATAAATACGATAGGAGGATAGAGGTCAAAGTTAATATTTAATAAAACCTTATTATTTACAAAGGAGTGTTTTAGTTGATAAATACAGAAGATTTGAAGCGGATAATGAACGCCAACGAGAATTTATATTATGGTCGTAATTATATTAATATCCACGACCATTCGCATAAGTTTGCGGTGATTGATGATGCTTACAATGTCCCGATTATTTTTGTTCACTGTTACAACTACACAGAAGATGAGGCAGAAAAGCTGAGTCGTCTTTTTGATAGTTTCTTCTATTATAAGTTGTATAAATTTCACATGGAAAACAAAATTGTTCTTATGTTTATCAACACGGATAAAATGGTAGCGTATATTAACAGAGCAGAGGAGAGTAGTGCTAAATAAGAAAACAAAGAAAACGCCACTCATTTTTGAGTGGCGTTTTTTAATCCATAAATACACACATATAACTACAGACTGCATTGGAGTCGGGCCAGATTAATCCAATGTAGTTATCTTCTATATTTACAAAACAATCATAATTTTTATTTTTTCGTAAGATTTTCAAAACTTCGTTGAAATCATTGGGGTTTAGTTCGTGCTCAATACCATTAACGGTGATAAAAATTTTATTCACATCATCACTCCTTTATATAAGAAGTATGAAATAATAACACATCTTCAAAAGAAATGTTATCTGATAAGGATAATGTTTCTTTTTTCGTTTGTGTGTTGATTATAAAAATCATAATAATATTGTAATCAACACACGAGAGGAGATGGCGTTTTAAATGAAGCGGTATTAATTAAATAACCTTGTTTAGGTTGTTGTTTTCTTACCTTACCTTTCTTTTTTTTACACCGAGGGGAGAGGCGTTGTATTTTTTACAACGTCTCTTTTCTTTTTATAAAATTTTTTAATTTTTCACGTTTTTTCTATATTTGAAAAAAGCACGCATAAGTAATCTTTCATATTAATTGTAAATAATTACAAAAGGAGTGTTACTTATGCGTTATGAATAACATAATTATTAATTTTTTATATTTGAAAAATTAATTTCAAAAAATAATTCATATTTAAAACAAATAATTATTTAGGAGTGAATTCTTTATGAAAATTAGTAATAACTATTCATTTGAAAATCTTGAAAACGAGCTTCTTACAGCTAAAGAGTTAAAACAGGTGATGCGTTGTGGCATCAATAGGGCATATGACCTTTTAAAATCAACAGCTTTCCCTTCAACAAAAATAGGAGGCCGTTACTACGTAACGACCTCGGCATTAAAAGAATGGCTTGTTATGTATGAGAACAAAGTGTTTTATATTTAATCCAACAATTTAATTGTATTCACTTTATCTTCATCTTTAGTGTGTACATATTTATTAATCGTAACACTTACATCCGCATGACCAAGCAGTTTGGAAACAATAGCAATATTCGCATCTTTTTTGTTGATGAGATTTGTAGCAAATGAATGACGCATTGAGTGAGGACCGTAAATTTTATTTACGGTCTTTCCTTTTTCGTCGACTGCCTTATCCATTTCCGCTGCATAAAGAATATTTTCAAACATTCTTGCAAAGTTTCTTACAGTGATAGGCGTGCCTTCTGATGTGGAAGAAACATATTCAAAATCTCCGTTGAGATTATAAAGTCGTTCAAGTGCTTCTTTACACTTTTTACTCATAGGGATTGTTCTTATACTTGATTTAGTTTTTGGTTTGTTTATAACATCCACGTAATTAGGGTCCGTGGGTGCTTTTTTATTGCGATTTTTTACATGTTGTCTTGTTTTTGTTATAGAAATTGTGTTGTTTTTGAAGTCAATATCATCCCATGTCAGAGCTAGAAACTCACCTGAACGCATACCAGTTTGACCAAGCACAATGACAGCATCGCCAAGTCGATATACATTTTCTTTTTTACCTGATACGGTGTGCATTTTGGTAGCTGCTTCATAAATTTTGTTTAATTCTTTTTCAGTGTAAAAAACGATATCGTCAGAGTCTTTTGATGAGGCACTTTCAGGGATTTTAACATCTTCAAACGGATTGTCTTCATATTTTTTGAGAACTTTGTGGAACCTTAAGGCAGCTTTTAAAGCTTCTTTTGCTTTCTTAATTGTCGACTTGCTAAAACCATCATTTGAAAGGTCATTTAACCATTTTTGAACTTTTGTTGATGTTAAAGTTATAACTTGAACTTTACCAATATATGGAATAATTTGATGATTAACTATCTGTTCTTTGCGGTCAAATGTTGATGCTTTGTTAGCAATACCTTTTTGAATCTCTAACCAATCAGTGACAAGTGTTTCAATATTAGTTTTGCCATAGTCTTCAACTAATTTCCGTTGTTTTACATTGTTTTTAAGTTCGGTATAATATTGTTCAGCAGCTTTTCGTGTTGCTTTGACATATTTTTTACCATTAAGATTAAAATAATAATTACCATCTTTTCTTTGATGTACGCGTGGGTTAGACATAATAAAACCTCCTATCAATTTTACTATACCACATAAACTCATATAAATCAATGCTTTTAAGCAAAAATGTACCAAAAATGTACCAATTTAAGCGTTAAAGATAGTGAATTCAAGTGAAGATAAGTGAAAAATAGTGAAAATCAAAAAGTGCGAAAACCCTTGATAAATAAGGGACTTTGCGATTTCAAGCTATTTTGAATAGATGGAAGTAAAATATGCTTCACAGGTTTTGGAGACCACTGCTCTACCAACTGAGCTATACTCATAAATCGATAGCTGTTAATACTATATATAATATTAATGTTTTTTAGAATCCAAATGATAACTGTCCTTAAAAATGTACACATTAAAAGTATTTATAATTGCATATTTTGATAACTAGTTATATTATGAAATTGAAAAGAGGTAATACCATGATAAGTAAAAACGAAACATTAAAATTTATTGAAACAGTAAAAGAAAAAGTAGAGAAAGGGGATAAACTTTTAAAATCGCAAGTACCAAAAGTAGTGAAAGATTTATTGAAGTCAAGTAAAACTGCGGAAGAATTTTATCTTGAATTTGGAAGACGTTCTTCTGATATTGAAAGTGAATTCAGTAATATTATCTTTCGTGAGGATTGTTATGATTATTTGATGGGGCAAGGAATGTCAGAGAATAAAGCATTCAAATTATCAGAAAAAATTCGTAAAGGTATGTTTAAATATCTCGAAGATACAACTGAATACGATAAATTTATTGGTAACTCTTTCAAAAACTGGGCAAAAGGTGTAAAATATTTACCATACAGAGAATGTTGTGTGGAGGTGTTTGAGGTGTTATACAAAGATAATGAAGATATAAATCGTCGCGGCAAGCAAGAAGAACAATTTAAAATACTTGCTGATATGATTAGAAATGGTGATTATGAAGAAAATTTGTTGCCAAAACCGAGACACCCTTATGACCATAATTTTGACCACAATAGTTGTGATTTCTCATTGAAAAATCCTAAACCAGTTAATGAAAAGAGAATTTGTAGATGTTGGAATTACTACAACAAATCAGTTCATAATGCTAAATGTTCAGATTGCCCATTTAAGTTCAAGAAAAAGAATGTTGGAAACATTAAGATTGTTGATTTTGAAGTGCCAACAAAGTTTAATATTGCAAAACTTGGCGAGATTGATTGGCTCTTAAAAGATGGTGATGAGATTTTTGCAACAGAGGTCAAACCACCTGAAAGTACAGAAACTTTAGTGCGAATGATTGCTGAAATTCTTACATATACAGTTGATTCTGAATATAAACCTGCTATTTGTTTCTTTAGTGGTAGTAAGCAGCATCGTGATTATATCAAATACAAAGATAATGCTTATTTTCAATATATCATTAAGCAAACAGGAATCTGTGTGCTTTGCATAACATTTGATGAAGATAATTTTGAAATTCATGATGTGGAAAAGAACTCTAAAATAAAACAGAATTGTATAGATAAATCTAAATTAAGACTTAATCAGGTGTTGGACTATGCAATAATGCAAGATGAAACCGCAAAGAATTCTGAACTTAAATCAGGCTACAAAATTGGTAATAGAGTTTATGATAATTATCTTGAAAATAATTGTTTCGATGCTTTTGTTACAAAAATGAAAGAGAAATATCCCACAGCGTATGAGATGTTTTGTGCTGGTGGTGGAAAAGAACTGGAAGAAAATCAGTATCCACCTAAAATGGCATCTTTTGGTTCATCAAGCAGAATGATTTTTAATCTTATGAAAGATGTTCAAGGCTTTCTTTTTGAAGAAAAGTTACCAACAACAATTGGTGGCACAGCTCACCTTGATGGCTTTATGGAAACGGATGATAAATACATATTTGTTGAAGCAAAATGTCGTGAGCCATATTCTACAAAGAATAATGTTTATGAAAGAAAATATGAAGACTTATATAAATATATAAGTAATTCAGCAAAGTCAAACATAAGTTGTGATATTGAAGATATTGAAGGCAATACAAAAGAAATGAAAGTCACTTTCAAGGTGAATAGCAACCCGATTCATAACTTTGATATGAAACAGATGATTAGCCACTTGCTTGGCGTTGCAACTGCATTTCTCAAAGGTAAATATGAAATCAGAGATATTGAATTTATCTATCTTCTTTTTGACCCAACGACTATTGAAATCGCTGACAAAACAGCAAAAACTCAAATTCACGAAACCTATAACAATACTTGTAATGAGTGCAATACAACCGATTTCAAAGCACTTTTTGAAGTTATCGTAGATTATCTCAAATCTTACAAGAATTGGCCTAAAAATATCAAAACAAGCGATTTGATGAAAAGATTTACATTCAAATTACGTTCACAAAATAATATAGATTTATAAACAAAAAGCCTTGAGAGTTTTTATAACCCTCAAGGTTTAATTTTATGATTATTTTTTTCTGATTTCAAACTCGAATCTTGCATTATCTTCATACCAGAGAGGGAAGTTTGTGCCCCACACATTGTTATAAAGAACAAAACTGAGTCCGTCTTGTTTTACATCTTCAAACTTATTATCAAACTCAAGAATTTTACCCTTGCCAACTGACACAAGAGGGGAATGATAGTTGATAATTTCAAAGTTGCCCATTTCTATACTTTGTATAGCGTGAAGATTTCGGCTTCCGTTGTCTGCAACTTCACTTGGATTTACAACACATCCCAATTTTTTGAGCTGAACATCGTGGGTAGGGAAAATGTGCATATAAATTGCTTCAGTAAGTCTGTTAGCATCTTTCTGATACCAAGAAACATCTAATTTTAAACCATCTTCTGTTAGTGTGTAAATCACTTGAATAAGTCGGGGTGCACCAAGGTCATCACACAAATTTTTGTCGCATATAAGGTTTACAATAATTTGAGATTTATCAGCACTCATTTTGTCAACTGAATAAGAGAATCTACCAGCTGGGTATTTGCCTTCAACACGATTCATACCAGGTCTTGCAAAGTCGCCAAGTGCCCAAATAGCAGTATTTTCTAAATCTCTTGAATAGTGTGTAAGCCAGTATTTGTAATCTTCATTACAGAAAGAACGATAAGTGAAAACTGGCGCGTTATTATCTCTTATGATTTCTTCATTACCACATTTGAGTGAGCCAATACCACCATTTTTGTTGATTTTAAGCGACCATTTACCAACTTGAATTGAATTGACATTGTTTGCAGATATAGGCGTAGGGGAGTCAGGAATAAGTTTTGCAATTTGAGTTTTCGCAATCTGTTTATGCTCACCACTTAAAGCGTCAATAGCAAGGTCAATATATGCTCTCTGTTCTGCCCAACTCTTTTCAATAACTGAATAGTAGCCACGTTTTCTTCGTCCATCAAAAAGACTTACAAGTGGAAGAATACTTTGTGGCATATCGCAGAAAAGATGACGGAATTTAACCTTGTCAGTCTTTCTTGCTTTATTAAAATCTTTTTTAAGATAATGTCCGTAATCAGAAAAATATGTTTTTGAATCCATACCGCAAGTATGCTCTGCAGTACAAAGAATAGCATCAACCAAATTCTTGTATTCTTGGGAATTTCGGTCAAGACTACCATCATTTAACCACTGGTTTTTAAGATTAATAAGCGTGCGAAGTGACGCAGATTTATATGGGTCTGTTGCGCTACCGTGAATCCAAGTGTCACCCATTTCACCTTCGAATACAGGTAGTTTTTCACGGACTTGCCATATCACTTCTGCAAAGTCATCAATAGTGCCTGCAGTAACCTCATAATCAGGGTATTCACTTTGAATTTTGTTAATTTTATCAAGAACTTTTTGTGGAGATGGTGCGCCATGATTATCAAGAGTATGGTCGAAATAAAGTACTTCGTCAACTAAATCACATTTAAACGCTCCGCCGTAATCACCAGAATAGATTACAACAACTTCGTCGTCACCATTTTTCCATACAAAACAAGGTGGTATATCAACAAGGGCAGAAGCACCATTAACACCTATATGTAAAAGTTTAATTCCGCGTTTTGCTAAAATTGCAACAAGTCCTTTTGTGTGACCTGGTACGTCTGTCATTTTGGCTGATATTGTCTTTTTACCACGGATTTCATCAAGACCATCTACTATTGATAATCCATAATCAAGTGAATCTTCGTCAAGCAACTCTGTATGAGTTGTAAACGGCATAGCGTGAGGTACAATATTACCATCTTTAATAGCTTTTGTAAGTTTCTCTTTTTGTTGTGGATTTTTTAGTGTTTCTTTTAAAATCCAAGAGCCAGTAGTCCATACAAAATACTTTTTGTCATTAGTATTAACCTTTTCGGCAAGGTCAATAGCCTCGGGAATAAAAGTGTGTATGTATTTTTGTTTGATGTTTTCAGCATAATCTGTAAAGCCTAAATCAAGATGAGTTTTTGAAACAACAATAACTTTTTTCATAGTGTACCTCTATATTTATTATGATTAAATTATATATACAGATGTATTGTAAGTCAAGCAACATAAGTATTATTTCTTGTACATAAAATAGTTGATTTTTATTTCGCTTTGGTGATATAATTGTTTTAATTTAATCAGTTTGGTAATTTAGGTGGAATGACTGTGTTAGTAGAAAAAGACGGAAAACCTGTTGTCACACCTATTGAAGAATAATAAAAACTAAGCAACGAGGTATAATATGAATTTTGGCGTTCAATTTAAAGTAAGAGGTGACGACTTTGGCGGTCACTTTATAAATGGCATTTCTATGGCAGACAGTGAAAGCGTATGGAAATGCAAACTCGTTTCTTCTGACGATGAAAAAAATGTTTACGAGTCAGCGGACGGATATAAAATCACCGCTTATCACATAAAAAAAGGTGATGTTTTTGAGTGTTATACAGTTTTTGAAAACAATACAGAAAAAACTGTTGCGCTTGATATGATTTCATCATTTGCCATTACCGATATTGATGCCGATACATTACACAGAGCAACGTCATTCTGGAGTGCTGAAGGCAAATTGCTTAGCCAGAAGCTTACAGAACTCAATATGGAGCGTTCTTGGAGCGGTCATGGTATAAGAATTGAAAAATTCGGTCAAATCGGCTCTATGCCTGTTCGTAAGTGGTTTCCATTTGTTGCGGTTGAAAACAGTAAAACAAATAAGTTTATTGGTGTTCAACTTTATTGTCCTTCAAGCTGGCAGATTGAACTTTTCCGCCACAAAGAGCCATTGACATTACTCGGTGGTCTTGCAGATTTTGACTATGGACATTGGTTTAAAGAAGTTAAACCAAATGAAAGTTTCACAACTCCAAAAGCAGTTGTTGCTATTGGGGATTCACTTAATAAAGTCTGCGATATATTAGTTAAGGCACAAAAACCTAACATATCACCAGTCGATGAGGATTTGCCTGTTGTATTCAACGAGTATTGTACATCTTGGGGAAATCCTACAATTGAAAATCTCGAAAAAACCGCAAAAAAATTGCAGGGTAGTGGTGTTAAATATCTTGTAATGGACAGTGGTTGGTATAAGGAAGAAGATAAAAATTGGTGGGACACAATTGGCGACTGGAATGTGAGCAAAAAGCTTTTTCCTAATGGTCTTAAAGAAGTTAATGATATGATTAAGTCCTATGGTCTTATTCCTGGTATTTGGTTTGAAATGGAAAATGTTGCTCCACTTTCACAGATTTATGGTGAAACTGACCATCTTCTTTCTCGTATGGGTGCTCCACTTAATGTTGCAGGTCATAGATTCCTTGATTTGCGTGATGAATGGTGCGTAAATTATCTTGATGAAAAGGTAATTAAGCTTCTTCGTGACAGTGGTTATGGCTATCTTAAGGTTGACTACAACGAAAACATCGGTGTTGGCTGTGATGGTGCAGAAAGCCTTGGTGAAGGACTTCGTCAATATGTCCTCGCAAGTCAGAATTACTTCAAACGAATTAAAGAGCAGTTACCTGATTTGGTAATCGAAAATTGCGCAAGCGGTGGTCACAGACTTGAACCATCAACAATGGAACTTTGCTCACAGGCAAGTTTCTCCGACGCTCACGAATGTACAAGTATTCCGATTATTGCTGCCAATGTGCAGAGAATGATTAAACCAAGTCAAAGTCAGATTTGGGCGGTGCTTCGTGCTGAAGATGATGTTCACAGAATATATTACAGCCTTATTTCAGGCTTCTTGGGTCGTCTTTGCATTAGCGGTGAAATCTTTGATTTACCACAAGAAAACTGGCAGATTGCCCTTGATTGTGTAAAGTTCTATGATGAAATCAAGCATATTATAAAAGATGGCTATACAAGTGTAATTGAATGTAATGTTGAAGATTACAATGACCCAGAAGGTTATCAAATTGTACTTCGTGAAACTGATAACGAAGCATTGCTTATTGTACACACGTTCAAAAACGGTGCAAACCCTCCTTTCGAAAGGATACTTGAAAATTGGAAAATTCAAAAGGAATTTGGCTCTGACCTTAATGCGGATTTCAGAGGCAAGGCATATTTGCTCGTAAAAGATAACAAATAAAATGTTAGTTTAAATGGGTGATAGTATTATGAATAATCTTATTATTAAAGAAAATGAATTACTTTTGATGCGCTACACAGAACTTATTCGCATTACGCCTTGTGGTAATAATGCAATTCGTTTTCAATCTTTCCCTGATTGTCAGGTTATTGATGAAAATTATACTCTTATGCCACAAAAAGCAGATGCAAAAATTGAAGAGTTTGAAAATTATGTAACTCTCACTTGCGGCACATTAAAAGTTAAACTTGAACCTAACGGAAAACTCACATTTTTCGTGAATGACAAGAAAATCATAGAAGAAAAACCAGAGCTTACATTCAAAAGCAATTATCGTCATTTTGATAATAAGGGTAGTGGGCTTTGGACTGCTCGTGTTATGTTTGAGCCAAACGAGAATGAGCATTTTTTTGGACTTGGTCATTCTTGGGACAACGAGTTTGACCTTAAAGGCTCATCAATTGACATTCGTAATGTGAATGCTAAATGTACAATCCCTTATGTTTATTCTTCATTAGGTTATGGATTTTTATGGAATAATCCATCAACCGGTCTTTGCGAACTTTCAAATAATCGTACTCGTTGGAGTTGTGATTGTTGCAAGTTTATGGATTTTGTTGTTATGGCGGGTACTCCAAAAGAATGTTGCACAACTCTTTCTGATTTAACTGGTTATGCGCCAAAAATGCCAGAATGGGCAACAGGATTTTGGCAGAGTAGACTTCGCTATGAAACACAAGAAGAACTTCTTTCAGTTGCTAGAAAATATAAAGAATTAGGAATTCCACTTTCTGCAATTATTGCTGATTATTTTCACTGGACTGAACAAGGTGACTACAAATTTGACCCTAAATATTGGCCAGATGTTAAGGCAATGACCGAAGAATTACATAGTATGAATACAAAACTTATTGTGTCAATGTGGCCTACAATCAACGGTGGTAGTGAAAATTATCACTATATGCGAAGCAATAATATGCTTATGCGAACAACCCGAGGGGCTGACCGAGTTTTCGATTTCTATGGTTGGCAAGGTGAGATTGATGTTACAAATCCTGCAACAAGAGAATATGTCTGGAGCAAATTAAAAGAGAATTATATCGATAATGGTGTAGATGCTCTGTGGTTTGACGAGGCAGAGCCTGAAATTCATCCAGAACATTTTGATAATCTTATATGGCACAAAGGTCGTGCCGATATGGTGGCGCTTTTATACCCATATTACTATTCAAAAATGGCGTATGATGGATTTAAATCAATTGGCAGAGACGATATTATAACTCTCACTCGTTGTGCATATTTAGGTAGTCAAAAATTTGCCTCTCTTGTGTGGTCAGGTGATATTGAATCTACATTTGAAAGCCTTTCACATCAAGTCAAGGCAGGACTCAATATGTCAATGTGCGGTATTCCTTGGTGGAATACAGATATTGGTGGATTTTATGGTGCTGACATAACAAGTGACTGTTTCAAAGAACTTATTGTTCGTTGGTTCCAGTTTGGACTTTTCAGTCCTGTTATGCGACTTCATGGTTCAAGAAATCGTCATTTTGAGCCAACTCCAGGACTTAAAGAGCCAAGTGGTGACCCTAATGAAATCTGGAGTTTTGGCGAAGAAAACTTTGAAATCCTTAAAAATCTTATTTTTATCCGAGAAAAATTAAGACCATATATACAAAGTCAAATGGATGTTGCAAGTGAAAAAGGTTATCCTGTAATTCGCCCAATGTTTTTTGAATATCCTGATGACGAAATTTGCTATACTCTTGATAGTCAATATATGTTTGGTAGCGATATTATCTTTGCACCTATCGTAAACCAAGGACAAATCACAAAAACAGTCTATATTCCTGGTGGAGAATGGGTGCTTACAAAAGATAAAAAAGTTTATACTAAAGGAACGTATGAAATCACAGCAAACATTGACGAGTTTATTGCATTTGTTAAATTGGGCTCAGATGTAATTAATTGCTTCGAGTAAAGATTATATAGTATATTAAACCATAAAAAAGCCTTGGAATAATCCAAGGCTTTAACTATTGATTATGTCTATACTCGTTTTTTCATAAGTCCGTGTTTGTTGCAATAGATGTAAAGATACCCTTTTCCACGAAACTGTATTCTTGTTTCAGCATTGCCTTCAGGGTAAAGTTTTACAAAATGAATTTTATCTGATATTACATAAGCAATAAACGAAATATAATGATTTTTTGTCATAGGGTGATTAATGGTAATAAATTTTTCATCTTCTGTATTTTCTATAGTTATAATATGCTCATTGTCAGGTTCTTCAGTTTCAAGTGGTGGTAAAGATATTCCACAACAACTGATAACAGTTTCGCCCGTTGTATGAATAACATTTCCACATACAGGGCAAACATAAAACTTTGAAAAAAGCATATTTGAAGATATATTTTTATTTACAACTGGTTCACCTGACATAAGTTCCATTACCGAAACAGAAAGTGCTTGACTTAAGGCTTCTACAAGTGAAATATCAGGTAACCCCTTTGCCGTTTCCCATTTCGAAACGGCTTTACTGCTTACACCAATCTTTTCTGCAAGTTGTGTTTGAGTAATACCTTTTGCTTCACGAAGCTTTTTTATTGTAGCACCAGTTATATATGTGTTCATTATTAATGACTCCTTTTATTTATAAAAATATTATAACTTTACTGTAGTTATTTTGCAACCTATGTTTCGTAGAAAAAAAGATTGATTGACAAAGTAAGAAATGATATAATCAAACTATATTCTACAAGTTTTTAGGATGTGGTGGTATGTGGTTTATTCTCGCATTGTTGTCTGCAGTTTTTGCGGCACTTACGTCAATTCTTGCGAAAGTAGGTATTGATGGTGTTAATTCTAATCTGGCAACTGCTATACGAACAGTTGTGGTAGTTATTATGTCTTGGGGTATGGTGTTTATTACCAATGCCCAGGGCGGATTAAGTGATATCAGTCGAAAAAGCTGGTTGTTTTTGATTTTATCAGGTCTGGCAACAGGTGCATCTTGGCTTTGTTATTATAAAGCATTACAGTTAGGCGATGCATCAAAGGTAGTGCCTATTGATAAATTAAGCGTAGTTATAACACTTGTGTTGGCTTTTGTATTCTTACACGAGCAATTTACATTAAAATCTTTAATCGGATGTGTTTTAATTGGTCTTGGCACATTGATTATGGTGCTTTAAAAGGGAGAAGAATTATGTATAAAATAGAACTTGGTAAAACTGGGTTACAAGTGCCAACGATTGCAGTTGGTTGTATGCGAATTAGTGATATGAGTGAAAAGCAGGTGTCGGCTTTTGTTGATACAGCATTAGAAAATAATGCGAACTTTTTTGACCATGCTGATATTTATGGCGGTGGCAAAAGTGAAGAGGTTTTTGGCAAAGTAATCACACCATCAATGCGTGAAAACATTTTCATTCAAACAAAATGCGGTATTCGTCAAGGTCAGTTTGATTTTTCTTATGACCATATCGTAAATTCAGTTGATGGTAGTTTAAAGCGTCTTGGCACAGAATATATTGATGTTTTACTTCTTCACAGACCTGATGCACTTATGGAGCCTGAAGAAGTTGCAAAGGCATTTGATTATTTGAAAATATCAGGTAAAGTACGTAATTTTGGCGTTTCTAACCAAAATCCATATCAAATGCAACTTTTACAGAACTCACTTGATATGTCAATCTGTGCAAATCAGTTGCAATTTGGTGTAATGCATACTCCAATGATTCAATCAGGAATTAATGTGAATATGTATAATGAATCAGGTATTAATCGTGATGATAGTGTTTTAGATTATTGCCGACTTAACAAAATTACCATTCAACCTTGGTCGCCAATGCAATATGGATTTTTTGAAGGTTGCTTTATAGATAATCCCAAATTTCCTGAACTTAATAAAGTACTTGAAAACATTGGCAATAAATATGGCGTTTCAAAAACTACTATGGCTTTTGCTTGGATTCTTCGTCACCCTGCAAAAATGCAACCTGTAACAGGCACTACAAATCTTGCACGCCTTGCAGATTGTTTAAAGGCAAGTGAAATCAATATCACTCGTGAAGAATGGTATGAAATTTATCGTGCAGCAGGTAATAAACTTCCATAAGGAGAATTTTTATGAATAAATTTCGTTGGTGCTTTATAGGTGCAGGTAGTCTTGCAAAAACAGTAGCATTTCAACTTAATAGAAGTGGTCGTCACGAAATAGTGTCGTGTTATACACGAAATTATGAAAAAGGTGTTGCATTTGCCAAGAAATTCGGTGGTAAAGCATATAAAACTCCTGAAGAAGCAATTGTAGCAGAAGATGTAGATGGTGTTTATATCGTAACTCCGCACAATGCTCATTATCGTTATGCAAAACAAGCATTAGAGTTAGGTAAGCCTGTATTCTGTGAGAAATCCTTTACAGTAACAGCAGAAGAAACTGACCAGCTGATTGCCCTTGCAAAAGAAAAAGATTTATATCTTTGTGAAGCAATGTGGACTTGGTTTTCTGCTTCTGCAAATCAAACAAAAAAATGGATTGACGAGGATAAACTTGGCGAAATTTATTCAGCGGATTTTACATACCATGTGAATATCATAAATGGTGCAGAGCGTGTGCGTGACCCTAAAAGGGCAGGTGGAGCGTTGCTTGATATTACAATTTACCCAATAACCTATGCTTATCGTCTTTGGGGTATTCCACAAAAAATTGAAACTCAAGCTAATGTTCAAAATGGTATTGATATAAGTGAAGAAATAGTGTTTACTTATCCTGATTTCAAAGTGAATATCAGTGCATCAATAGCCGATTTTAACGGATTTGAAAAAATGTCAATCAAAGGTGAGAATGGCGAAATCAAAGCTACTCTTTACCATGCTATGAATGGTGTGACATTCAAAAAATCTCTTTTCAAGAAAGAAAAGTTTAAGGGGAAGGGACCTAAAATGATTTCTTATGTTGAAGAGTTTGATTCAGTTGCAAATGATATTAGAAACGGATTAAAAGAAAGCTTTATGGTGCCACTAAAAGCCACATCAGATGTTATGCATCTTCTTGACCAAATCCGTGCACAAATGGGACTTGATTACAATAATCTTGAATAGATAAATCATTAAATTATTAAAAATTTCTTGACTTTGACGTTGCGTCATAGTGTATACTCCTGTTGGTGAGGTGATAATTATGAAAATGCATATTAACGAATTAGCCAAGCTTGCAGGTGTCAGTGTACGCACACTGCATTATTACGATGAAATCGGACTTTTGAAACCTGCCAATGTTGACGAACAAAATGGTTACCGATTCTACGATGAAAACTCACTTCTTCGTATGCAAGAGATTCTCTTTTATCGTGAGCTTGATTTTTCGCTAAAAAGCATTATAGAAATTTTATCATCTCCCGATTATGATAAACAAAAGGCACTTACTGAGCAGAAAAAACTGTTAATCCTTAAAAAAGAGCGATTAGAAAGGATTATTTCTGCCATTGACAGTGCAGAGAAAGGAGAAACAACTGCTATGAAAGCATTTGACAACACCGAATTTGAAAACTACAAAGAAGAAGTAAAAGAAAAGTGGGGACAAACCTCAGCCTATAAAGAATATTCTCAAAAAACAAAGGGTTATTCAAAAGACAATTTCAATGCAATGGGTGTGGGGCTAGAGAGTCTTCTCGAAGACTTTGCAGTTTGTATGAATAGTGGCGCAAGTGTAGATTCAACTGATGCACAAAACCTTGTGAGGAAATTACAATGTTATATAACCGAAAACTTCTATACTTGTACAAACGAGATTCTAGCAGGTCTTGGTCAAATGTATGTTGCTGACGAAAGATTTAAGAATAATATAGATAAACACTCTGTTGGTACAGCAGAGTTTATAAGCAAAGCAATTAAATATTATTGTAAATAAGTTGGTGATATTATGATTTTGTATTTTAGTGGTACTGGTAATAGCCGTTATGTAGCAGAGCAAATTGCTAAAATCACAAATGACGAATTGGTAAGTATCAATAATAAGTTGAAAACTAACGATACAAGCAAAATAACCATAAATGATAAGCTGATTTTTGTTGTGCCAACTTACGCTTGGCGTATTCCTAAAATAATTCGTGATTGGATTATTAAAACGAATTTCATAGGGGCAAAAAACACTTGGTTTGTAATGACTTGTGGCAGTGAAATTGGTAATGCAGAAAAATATAATAAGCAACTCTGTCAGATTAAAAACTTTACTTATATGGGTACATCTGGTGTTGTAATGCCTGAAAACTATATTATTATGTTCAATTCACCAAACAAGGACGAAATCGAAAAAATCTTTACTAAAGCAGATGTTGAAATAACAAAGATTGCAAATCGAATAAAAGAAAATAAGCCATTCAATACACCGCAAAATAAATTACAAGACAAGTTTATGAGTGGCCCTGTAAATATGCTTTTTTACCCAATGTATGTAAAAGCAAAAGGGTTTATTGCAGATGATAAATGCACAAACTGTGGTAAGTGTGTGAAAGTCTGTCCTCTTAATAATATTGAGATAAAAAACAATAAACCTATGTGGAATAAAAACTGCACTCATTGTCTTGCATGTATTTCATATTGTCCGACTAACGCTATTGAATATGGCAAAAAAACAGTTGGTAAGCAAAGATACAAATGTGAAAGATAAAGGTGAATTTATGAAATTAAAACTCTTTATAAGTGCGATACTTAAATTTTCATTAGGTGCAGTTTTAGTAGGGTTATTAGTCTTTTTACCGGCTGGAACATTTGCATATTTTAATGGTTGGTTGTTTATGGGTATTCTATTTATCCCAATATTTTTAGCAGGACTAGTAATGATGGCAAAAAATCCAAAACTATTACAATCTCGTCTTGATACAAAAGAAAAACAAAAAGAGCAAGACCTTGTTGTAAAGTTAAGCGGTCTTATGTTTCTTACAGGTTTTATAGTTGCAGGTTTAGGTGTTCGTTTTGGGTGGTATATGCTGCCTAAACCTGTGGTAATGGTATCTGCAATTGTGTTTTTAATTGCATATATTCTTTATGCAGAGGTTTTAAGAGAAAATACATATCTTTCTCGCACTATTGAGGTGCAAGAGGGACAAAAGGTTATTGATACAGGCCTTTATGGTATAGTAAGACATCCAATGTATAGCGTAACGCTACTTTTGTTTTTGTCAATGCCACTTGTGTTAGGGTCAGTTTACTCTTTTGTGATTTTTCTTGCATATCCATTCATAATTTCAAAAAGAATTAAGCATGAAGAAGAATTTTTAGAAAAAGAGTTAAACGGCTATAAAGAATATAAGCAAAAAGTAAAATATCGTTTAATTCCATTTATTTGGTAAAGGTAAAATATGAGTATTAAAATAGTTGAAGCATATACATATAAAAATGAAGTCAAAGAATTGTTTGCTGAATATACAGAAATGTTAATTGAAGGTGATGGTAACTTTAAAAGTTATTTGGGTATTCAAAACTATGACCATGAAATAGAAAATTTAGAAGAAAAGTATGGCAAGCCAAACGGCAGACTTTATTTGGCTTTTTATGATGGCATTTTAGCAGGGTGCATAGGACTTCGTAAAATTGATAATGACAATTGTGAGTTAAAGCGCCTTTATGTGAAACCGCAATTTCGCGGGAATAAAATAGCTAGTTTTCTTGTAAAACACATTATGTCAGAAGCAAAAGAAATTGGTTATAAGCATATTTTGTTAGATACTTTACCATTTCTTGAAACGGCAATAAGTATGTACAAAAAATACGGATTTTACGAAATCGAAAGCTACAA
Source organism: Candidatus Fimenecus sp. (assembly GCA_045613585.1). Taxonomy (GTDB): domain Bacteria; phylum Bacillota; class Clostridia; order Oscillospirales; family Acutalibacteraceae; genus Fimenecus. Next base: position 65,360 of record JAZLBG010000107.1, read on the forward strand.
CAATAGCCCTATGGAAAACTTGATTTACCTTAAATATGATTTGTAAAAATAAAAGGCTCACAAAAAAGTGAGCCTTTTTTATTGGTGCGGACGATGGGACTTGAACCCACAAGGAAGCAATATCCACAGGAGTCTGAGACCTGCGCGTCTGCCAATTCCGCCACATCCGCATATTTGTTTTTTTTAGTTATATCATTACAATTAATTAATAAATGTTTACGACGCGCCCGCGTGACACTTGCGGTACCCAAAATCTTTATTCGCTTGGAGCGCGAAAAGATTTTGACCGCTGCGTCTTTTTAGCCTTCGCTTCATCCTCCACAGGAGGCGCTCGGCTAAAAACTGCCAATTCCGCCACATCCGCATATTAAATTTACGCCCGATAATAATATCATTTCAATATATAAAAGTCAAGACGATATAGTAAGTGTTTTAAAATTTGAGTTTGTCTAACTGTTTTATATGCGTTTTCTCGGCTCCCCTTGTCAGGGGAGCTGTCAACGAAGTTGACTGAGGGGTAGTCAAAAACGCTCATTAAAGACTATCTCTCCCTCCGTCAACGCTAACGCGTTGCCACCTCCCTCGTCAGAGGGAGGCAAAAGAACACCATTCAATGAGCCCGACAAACTCAAATTTATCACTCTTTATTCATATGTACCATATGTGTTTTGCCAAGCATAAGCATAACTGTTGGAATAAGCAGTAGTTGAAGAATTATACCAGGTCCAGCTTTAACAATGGCACTACTTACAAACATTGAAATGGTAAATCCGTTATCACCAAACCCTAAAAGAATGCATTGAACTATTCCCCAAACCACTCGACCTGCTACCATTGAAATTAAAAGGCAAAGGTAAAGAGATTTAATGCATTTCCAACGGGATTTCTGGAATAAAAGACCGATAACAAGACCATAAGTTGCAAGTTCAAATGCCATACTTATTGCTGATGGAAACATAATGGGCATACCAAATAATGCTGAACGAAGTATTGGCGCAATAAATCCAATTGTGAGTCCATATTGCCAACCACAAATTAGTCCGCAAAGCATAACAGGCATATGCATAGGTAAAAGCATATTGCCAATTTCTTTAATTTGTGCTGAGAAAAATGGCAAGATAAGTGCAATTGCAAGAAACATTGCAGTTAACACTAAATACATTAACTTTTTGTTTTTATCTGTACTCATTTTTCAAATTCCTTTGCTACATCCTTAAGCAGTTTTCTGATTTCAAGGTGTTGCGGACATGATTTTTCACAAAGTCCGCACTCAATGCAATCAGAAGCCTTACCTTTGCCAACAGTATGCACATCTTCATAATAATATTTTGGATTCCAGTCTTTGAATTGTTTACGGTCATTCATACAAGCAAAAACTTCAGGAATAGGAATGTTTTTAGGGCATCCGTCAACACAATAACGACAAGCGGTGCAAGGAATAAGATTTTGTGCATTCATAATTTTGCAAACCTTGTTGATTGCATCCATTTCTTTGTCGCTGAGTGGCTCAAAATTTTTCATAAAACTGATATTATCATTCATCTGAGCCATATCACTCATACCTGAAAGCACCATAAAAATACCTTCAAATCCTGCTGCAAAACGAATGGCATAACTAGCAGGAGTACCGCCATTAAGGTCATCAAGTACTTTTTTAGCATCATCAGGGAGTTTTACAAGACTACCACCTTTAACAGGCTCCATAACAATAATTGGCTTGTCGTGTTTGCGACAAACTTCATAGCATTTTCTGCCCTCAACTGATTCATCGTTATAGTCAAGGTAGTTAAACTGAATTTGCACAAATTCTATTTCAGGATACTCTGTAAGAATCTGGTCAAGCACAACTGCCTTATCGTGGAATGAAAGTCCAATATGGCGGATTTTACCTTCTGATTTTAATTGGAATGCAGTTTCATAAGCACGACAAGCTTTGTATTTTTCAAAATTTGTTGCATTCTGTGCATGCATTAAGTAAAAGTCAAAATATTCAACACCACAGTTTTTTAACTGTTTTTCAAATAAGGGTCTGATTTGACTTTCTTTCTTAAAAAATCCCTCAGATAATTTATTTGCAAGAATATAACTTTCTCTTGGATGACGGGAAGTAAGACACTTTTTGAGTGTTGACTCATTTCGCATTTCCATATATCCGTGAGCAGTATCAAAATAGTTAAAACCTGCTTCAAGAAATGTGTCAATCATCTGCTTTGATTGTTCAATGTCAATAAGCGGACCTTTGCGGGGAAGTCGCATACATCCAAAACCGAAATTCTTTTTTACTTCAGGAAAATAACTCATAAAATCACCTTTTAGTACCTGTTACCTGATACATTTTATCATTTGAAATCATAACATCAACATTAAAGTATGGACTTAACATTTCTGCTAATTCGTCACATTCAGGAAGAATGTTTGAAACCTTTCCTGCTGATTTCATATGAATTTCATCAAGTTCTTTTTTGCTCAAACCGTGAGCAATTGTGAATCGTCCACCACTTTTTAATGCACTTGAAAGGTTTTCTATTACTTTCAAAGGCTCAGGGAAATGTGGGAAGGCATTGTAAATCATTATGCAATCAAATGTTTTATCAAAGGATATTTCTTCAGCATCACCACAAATAAAATCAACTTGTGGGAATTTTGATTTTGCTACTTTCACCATTTCGGTTGATAAATCAACCGCGGTAACGCTTGCACCACGCTCAAGATAAGAGGGGAATAATACCCCAGTACCACAAGCAACATCAAGTACACGAATATTCTCTTTTATCCCTGCATTATCTAAAATAGTGTTGATAATTTTAATATCTGCAATCGGCTCATTATCCCAACGAGATGCAAACTCATCAAAAAAGTCCTTAATTATTTGTTTTTTCATATTACTTTTCAATTTCTGCAACCTTTGTATTTACCGCAATAATTCTATCATAGATTTCGTCACTGAATTTCTTTTCACGGTCATATGTGTAAAGACCATTCTGCTCTTGCTCAATATCATAAAGCTGAGTGTAGCAGAAACCAAACATCTTATAGTTGCTTACAATAACATCAGTAAGACCTACATACCTGTCTGCAAATTCTTCAGGTGTCTTAACGTCTTCGCCGTAACCCCATGATTTAATTGACTGGTCACTAACCCATTTAATTCCGCCATATTCACTGATGAATACAGGTCCACCGCTATATTTCTGACGACCAGGGTTATCTTGAAGAACATGCTCATAAAGGTAATCTTCAGTCATAAAACGGTCATAGTTGTTTTTGAAAAATTCCACATCATAACTGTAATCGTGTAAATCATAAATATCAGTTTTTACATGGAAATTACCGCTTGTGTCAATACAAGGACGAGTGCTGTCCACTGCTTTTGTGTAGTCATAAACAGTTGCAAGAAGTGGGTCGTATTGTGGTCTCTTTTTGTAGTCCCAAGTTTCGTTAAATGGGCACCAACCAATAATTGCTGGGTGGTTAAAGTCGCGGTCAACTGCTTCTTTCCATTCGTTTAAGAATACATCAACGCTTTTTGGATTGGAGTAATCAAGTCCCCAGTTAGCATATTCACCCCAAACTATATAGCCCATTTTGTCGCAGAAATAAAGGAATTTTGGGTCAAATACTTTCTGGTGAAGTCTTGCACCATTAAATCCAACAGCCATTGAAAGTTCAATATCTTTCATTAAATCTTCGTCATTTGGCGCTGTGTAAATGCCTTTTTTATAGAACCCTTGGTCAAGGACAAGGCGTTGGAATACGCTTTTTTCATTTATTAAGAATTTATACCCATCAAGGCGTACATTTCTAAGACCAAAATATGAATAAACCTTATCTTCACCAAAAGTGATTTCTAAATCATAAAGTCGACCGTTGCCAACTTCCCAAAGGTGAGTTTCTTGGAGAGCAATTTGCATAACTTCATTGCCACAAGCATCTTTAAATGTTGATTTGCCAACGCTTTTGCCATCAAAGAATGCTTCACAAGTAAGGTCTGCTTTGCCTTTAAGATTAAAATTAATTGTAACCATGCCATTTTTGTGGTCAGGGTAAATTTTAAAGTTTTCTACACGGGTATCAGGTGCATATTCAAGATAAACTGTCTGCCAGATGCCTGTTGTGCGAGTGTAGTCGCAAGCGTGACTCTTTTTCCATTCACTTTGCTTACCACGAATAACATAAGGATTTTTAACATCATCTTCGCAAAGTACGAAAATTTCATTTGCACCATCAACAGCAAGGTCAGTAATATCAAATTTGAATGATGTGTAACCGCCTTTATGACGACCTGCAAGTTTGCCATTTACAAGCACAGTTGTAAGGTGGTCAGCTGCACCGAAGCACAAGAATACACGATTACCATCTTTTTTTATTTCTACAGTTTTCTTGTACCAAACCATGTTGATGAAGTTTTTATAACCTATGCCTGAAAGCTCACTTTCAACACAGAATGGCACATTGATTTTGTGTGTATAGTTATTATTATTTCTAATTTCAACAGCTACTTTTTCGTCAGTTGAAAATTTAAAACCTAATTTTGCTTTTTGAAAACCAAAATCCCATTGACCATTAAGAATTTCAATGTTTTTTCTCTCGAATTGGGGACTTGGGTGTTTTGATACTGTAAATTGCATATGTTTTCCCTCCATTAATGGTTGCAATTTCCACCACAGCTGTGGTGCTCGTCATGGTCGTGATGGTCACATTTAGCGTCAGGGTTATATTCTAACTTGCCAACAAGAAGTGAAATCACAGCACTATTGCAATCACCCTTAACTCCACCATACCATTTTATTCCTGCTTCCAAGAGTGCGTTTTGTGCACCGCCACCAATACCGCCACAAATTACTGTGTCAACATTATTTTCTTTTAAGAATGTAGCTAATGCACCGTGACCTTTGCCGTTAGTGTCAACAATTTTCATACTAACAATATTATCATTTTCTATTTCATAAATTTTAAATTTTTCAGTGTGTCCAAAATGCTGAAAAACCATTTCGTTTTCATAAGTTACTGCAATTTTCATAAGTTTAGCCCTCGCAAATAATAGTTAAGATGCTGTTTTCTTTAACATTAAAAGTATTTTTATATCCACCATTATAAATGGTTTTTAATTTGTATTCTTGTGTTGATTCAATGATTTCTATTTCTTTAAAATCACCATCAAGAGTGATTTCTCTTGACTCACCTTCATTTACAATTATTGTAACAGTCTTGTTTTCAGGTGTTAAGAATGAAAATACATTAAAATCATTATTTTCGTCAGGGAAAAATCCATTGTCAAGACAAACTGAATTTATAGGTATGTATTTTGAAAAATGTGCAAATCCATAATAACGCTCTGCAATATACCATTCTTCATAGTTGTCAGTAGCAGTAAGGGTAGCGTCAGAGTAGTCAAATCCATCTTCTTTAATAGAAAACTGATTTATTGCAACCCAACTTGTCCAGCTTTCTGCACCTGCATAAATTAAATCCTGACCAATAATTCTCGCAGTGATTAATGCACCTTTGAAATTCTTTGTATGACTCTTGTTAGGTAATTCGCACCACTCACTCATATCAAAGCGAAGCTCAGGGTGGGGGGTTACTAACTGATTTTTAAAATCAACACGAGTTTGTGGATTATTGTCATCGTGATATGAATGATATGCAAATATAGGCATAACACTCATAATAAGTGGGTCTTTTGTGAGTAAATCAAGATACTGTGGGGTCAGCCCCATCATCTGACCACTTTCAGGACCATAAAGTTTAACATCCATTTTGCGATTTATAATTTCTTCGGCAAAAATGTGCATAACTTCAACCATTTCTTCAGGCTCATAATGACAACCTTCTTGCCATACATAACTACCGCCCCATTTCCATTGTGGTTCATTAATAGGGCTTACATATTTAACAGGGAAACCCTCATCAATAAGATGTTGTGTAGCAGTTAAGAAATAATCAGCAAATTTTCTGTAATTAGCCTTTGGAAGATTGCAAGTGTGCATCATTAAACTACCTGATGCCTGGCCAGTTGAAGTCTGTGACCAGTGTGGTGAGTTGGCAAATACAATGAGAGTATCAACATTACCCTTGTTAAGACATTTTCTCATAACATCTTTTGCAGTTTTATCAAGAGAATAATCCCAATATCCTTCTTCGTTTTCGCGGTCATACACATACATACTTTCTGTGCGACGCCATGGATTTTGCACACGGTAGTTCTCCATATCAGTACCGCCACCAATGTTGTAACGGTAAATATTAAGTTTAAGACCAGAATTACCATATAAAATTTCTGCAATTTCATCTTGTATTTTTTCGTCTTTGCAGTAGTGGCTCCACCAACAAGCAGATGTACCAAATCCCTTTAACACCTGTAATTTTTTAGCATTTAAAATATTAATTTTCATATATGTCATCCCCACAACATATTACAAAAAGCGGATGCTATTACACAAACATCCGCTTAAATTTTTAGTTATAATAAAGATTATCGTTCTTTTTATAAGGCTCATAAGTAGCATTTGTTCCAAGTTTGCGAAGTGTTTCTTTGTCTGTATCAGAAAGCACAACTGTGGCATGAACATCACAACCCTTTAAGCCATTAATTGCCTCAAGAGCCTTTTTAGCAAGTGGGTTCATAGTTGCACAAATTGAAAGAGCAATAAGAATTTCGTCAGGGTGCAAGCTTGTATCACGCTCGTGCATTTTTACTTTTAATTCTTTGATTGGTTCAAAAACAGTTGGAGAGATAAGTAGAATTTCATCATCAAGATTTGCAAGTGCTTTTAAAGCATTTAAGAGCATAGCAGATGCAGAACTGAGAAGTTCAGATGCTTTACCTGTAATAATTCTACCATCATGAAGTTCAATAGCAGTAACAGGAGCATCAGTAGTTTCTGAAAGGTTAAGAGCAGCAGAAACTACAGGACGGTCATCACTTGTAATGCCGAGCTGTTTCATAATAAGTTCAATTTTATAAAGTTCGTTTGATTTTTTCTTGTCATTTTTCTGTTGAACAAGATAATTACAATGACGACGCAAAATTTCTTTCTTTGATGCGGTAAGTACTACGTCATCGTCAATTATACAGTTACCCGCCATATTAACACCCATATCAGTAGGTGATTTATATGGTGACTCACCATAGATTTCTTCAAATATTGTATTAAGTACAGGGAAGTTTTCAACATCACGATTATAATTAACCGTAGTTACACCATAAGCTTCAAGATGGAATGGGTCAATCATATTAACGTCGTTAAGGTCAGCAGTAGCAGCCTCATAAGCAAGATTTACGGGATGCTTAAGAGGTAAATTCCATATTGGGAATGTTTCGAATTTGGCATAACCCGCCTTAATTCCACGCTTATGCTCGTGATAAAGCTGTGAAAGGCATACTGCCATTTTACCACTACCAGGACCAGGTGCAGTAATAACAATAAGTGAGTGGTCAGACTCTATATAGTCATTTTTACCATAACCCTCATCACTTACAATAAGTTCAACATCAAGAGGGTAATTTTCAATAGGGTAATGACGGTAAACATTAATGCCAAGACTCTGCAATTTCTGTTCAAATGCAGTTACAGATGGCAATGCGCAATACTGTGTAAGTACAACGCCACCAACATAAAGACCAAATCCGTGATAAATGTCAATAAGACGAAGTACGTCAAGGTCATAAGTAATGCCTAAGTCACTACGGATTTTATTTTTTTCAATATCTTTAGCACAAATAGCAATAATGATTTCTGCATCATCTTTAAGTTGAAGAAGCATTTTCATTTTACTGTCAGGTTTAAAACCAGGGAGTACGCGTGCAGCATGGTAATCGTCAAAGATTTTTCCGCCAAATTCAAGATAAAGCTTGCCACCGAATTTGCTTATTCTTTCTTTAATATGCTCTGATTGCATACGAAGATATTTATCGTTATCAAAACCTAATTTACGCATTTTTTCACTCCTCCGTTTTTTCTGAAACAGTTTCAAGTTTTATATTTTCATCTGTAATATTTTCTTCATTTTCATTTCTGCTTTTAAGCCAGTCAACAACAAGCGCGTAAACAGCAGATGCGGTAGGCACACCAAGTAATACACCAAGAATACCGCCAATGTTACCGCCAACTATTACTGAAATTAATACAAGCATTCCAGGAAGTCCCACTGACTTACCAACGATTTTAGGGTAAATAAAGTTGTTGTCAATAGCTTGTAATATAAGCACAAAAATTAAGAAAAATAACGCTTTAAGTGGGCTTTCCATAAAAATTATAAGACAGCCTATAACCTCACCAACAAGAGGACCAATTACAGGAACAAGTGCAGAAATACCAATTATAACAGAAACAACTGCAGCACTTGGAAACCCGAAAACAAGCATACCAATAAATGTGAGTACTGCTAAAATAAATGCGTCTGTAAACTGACCTGTAATAAAGTTTGCAAATGAGTTTGATGCAACTGAACAAATATCGCAAAGGTGTTTGTAAGGTCTAGCTGGTAAAACAGCCTCTAATATTCTGTTAGTAAAATTGCCAATTCTTTCTTTTTCAGCAAGAATATAAATTGCAATAACAAAACCTAAACCAAGGTTTACTACGGCTGAAACCACAGAAGATGTAACACCCATTGTTGTGTTAAGAATATCACCAGTTGATTCAAATGTGAAAAGCTTTTCAGCCATAGCCACAATGTCTTCAATTTTGAATTGTGGATTGTGAAGTATTTCAGTACTTATTTCAAGACCAAAACGCTCAACAAGTGAGTCAACCCAAGATACAAAATCCTGATAATATACAGGCACTTTTTGTATAAATAACATTATAGAGTCTTCAAGTTGAGGAATTATTATAAACATTAAAAGTACAATAAATCCAAGTGTAGCAATAATTGTTGAAACAAGGCTTAAAGGACGAAGAAGTGAGTGTACAACACGTTTTTTGCTTTTGCCCATACCCTTGAATACTTTTTTCTCAAAGAAATTCATAACGATATTAAGAATAAATGCAAGACAAAAACCTACAATTACAGGTGCCAGAATTTTAAGAAAGCCTGACAAAAATCCTGCAACAGCAGTTAAGTTTTGTGAAATTGTAAAAAGTACAATTCCAAATGTGATTATTCCAAGAATTATTTTAATGTTTTTCTTTGAAAATTCCATATTTTACGTCCTTCTGCTACAAATTTATATAAAAACCCATACTATCCAATATTATATACCAAAGTACTTTATATTTCAAGGATTATATGTAGTTTATAATGCAAAAAAATAATGAGAATTTTTATATAAAAATCACAAAATAAGATTTTTATAAATTGGAGTTTGTCTAACTGTTTTATATGCGTTTTCTCGGCTCCACTTGTCAGGGGAGCTGTCAACGAAGTTGACTGAGGGGTAGTCAAAAACGCCTGTTAAAGCCTATCTCTCCCTCCGTCAACGCTAACGCGTTGCCACCTAATTCTCACCTGCCGGTTCGGTCGGTGCTTCTGCTTTGCAGAG
>JAZLBG010000108.1:0-28948 GCA_045613585.1 Candidatus Fimenecus sp.
TGCTTCTTTAACTGTGATAGTTGCTGTGATGTCACCATCATATACAAATCTTGTGTCTTTATCTGTAACTTCTTTTGTCTGACGAGTGATACTATCACCATCAACATCAACTTTGTCTTTAAGTGAGCCTGCAAATGAAATGTTCACTTCAGGAGAAATTTTATCTGACACGATTATGCTATTGTCATAATATTCATCTGAAGTATTATGTGAAAAGTCTGTTACACCATCAATTTTGAATGAACCTCTGAACTGAGCAGGAACATCAAATGAAAGAGTTACTTTATTACCATCAACAACAGATTTGATTTCATCGATAAAGCCTTTTGAACCTGATTTAACTGTGCCATCCGCATTGATTACTAAGTCAGCTGGCAATTCAACGTCAGTTGCTTCTGCAAAGCCTTCTTTTTCTACACTAATTGCAAAATATTTTACACCTGCAGTTGCATCTGTTGCACTAAATGAAACAGTTGCATCAGGATTATAGAAGAAAACGCTTGATAATAACTCATTAACAAAATCTGTTTCATAATCGATAGACAAGTCAGTTGGTTTTGTTGTATCAACAGTAAATTCAACAACATCTGTTGTCCTGTTATTTCCTGCCAAGTCACCACAAGAAAGTTTGATTGTGTAATTTGCATCTTTGTCAAATACAACATTTGCTGTATGTGTATCACCTGATGAAACCCAATTTTCAGCTTTCTTATAATCTTCTAAATACTTAGTCACATCAACTTCAGGATTATCTGCTGTAACTTCAAGATTTACAAGAGATGCATCAAAGTTATGTTCTGTAATTACGATTTGAACAGTTTGTTTTTCGTCATAGTATTTTCTATTACCAACAGTATCTTTAACTTCACCAGAAATGAATTTGAAATCTGCAACACTTGGATTTTCTTTATCAATATGAATTTCTTGATTATAAGATGCTGCACGACCTAAACGGTCTGTAAAATCAAATGTTACAATATAATCATCTGTTTCTGTTAACTCAACTGAAGCAATATGATTAACCTCTGTACTATTCCAAGAAATGTTCTTTTCTTCACCATTCACCTTTACAACAGGTTTATTTGATAAATCAAAGTTATCTGCTTTAAGGTTAAATGTTACTGTTACATTCTTGTTTGCATAAATTATATTATTAGTTGTTTGATTTGAACCTGAATGGTAATCATATTCCACGCTAACTGAAGGAGCAATCTCATCAACTACAACTGTTTTACCGTCGCTGAATTTTGATATATTACCAGCCATATCAGTTGCTTTAAATTCAACAGAACCTCTGTATTGAGCTGGTATATCAAACTTGAATGCGCCATTAAAGCTATCAACTTTTGTCTTTGTTACCCAACCATCAGTTGTGTATTCAATAAAGTCAATACCTGAAACTTTATCTTCAGCTGTTAAAGTAACTTCTACTGTCTTATCAGCAAATCCAAATAACTGTTCCCAAAGTGAAACATTATCGTATTCAATATTTAAAGAAACAGGTGCACTCTTATCAATCTTGCAACCGCTAACTGTAATTGCATCACTAATGTCACCATCTTTAGACTTGAGATATACAACAGGCTCTGTTTCACCTTCAACAGTATAAATTACAGACTCAGCCCAATCACCTGTTGAAATTTCACTGTTGTAACTAATTTTATATCCATTTGGAGCTACAATAGTAATATCACTATCATACCAACCATTATCATTTGCTTCTTCTTCAATCTGATAAGCTTGTGTTGGAATTGTTGGATATTTAATTTCTAACGTATATTTATTAGAGCAAGAATTATACTTTTCATCTTCTGCTTTAGTAACGTTTACTGTAAGTATGCCAACTTTAGCATTTGAATCACCAAAAGTAATTTCACCTGTTACTGGGTCAATTGAAGCATTAAGGTCATTCTTTTCAAGTTCATATGTATATGCACCATTACCATAACCTAAACCATCAGCTTTTTCTGGTTTTGCAGTTGGAACAATAGCATTTATATATGATTCAATACCATAATACTTAACTACTTTTGAACTATCCGCGAATGTAAATTCCTGATCAGCACGATTAACAACAAGTGTATACTCAATTGTTTTGCTTGCATACTTATCGTCACCAGCTTTTGTTGCTTGAACAACAACTGTACCTGACTGCTTAATTGTCAATCTAGGTTTTGAAGCATCTTTAAATTCAGCAACTTCATTACCACTGATAACTGTGTATGTTACTTCACCAGAGCTTTCGCCATCGATAGCCTCGTTGGTAAATATGTTACCATTTTCATTATATGTAACAGGATTTGGAGAAGAATATTTGAATGCAAATGTTGTCTGTTCTGCAACACTAACATTCATTTCTCTTGTAACTGTTACAGGATTATAGCAATCATCTCCTGAATTTGTTACAGCCAAAGTAAATTTACCATTTTTTAATGTTTTGATTTTATTGCCATCAACAATTTTTGCAACATCTGAACCTGATATAATTTCATATGTAATTGTTGCATTATTAACCTGACCACCGCTTACCTGAACAGTATCATAAGGGTTTTCGCTATATGTAAGTTCAGTTGGAGTTGTTTCTACAAAAGCAAATCCTGTTTGGTCAGCTTTATCGATTGTCAATGTGTATGTTTCTTTATCTTCAAGATATTCTCCAGTTTCAGCACGAACTGCCTGTACTGTAATTATACCTGAACGCAAAATAGTAACTTTGCCTGTATTTGCATCAATTGTAGCAACAGGATTGCTATTAGCGTCAAGCTTATCACCATTTATAGATTCGTGCTTAATAATTGAATATGTAACATTTCCATTTACAAGAGCATCATTAGCTAAGTTTGTAAATTCGTTACCATCTTGACCAAATACTCTATCAGCAGGCGAACCTACTGCAAATTGAAGTCCTTCAACCTGAGCTTTAACTACTTCAAATGAGAATTTAATTGTTTTTGCATTATAAACATCATCTTCTGCAATAGTTGCCTTAACTACAACTTTACCAACACCAGTAAATGTAACTTTACCTGTTGCTGCATCAATTGTTGCAGGTGCTGTTGTTGCGCTTTCGTCAAGTGCATATGTAACTGTACCCGGTGCTGATGGACAAGATGCAATATTTGTATAGAATCCGTCACCAACCCACACTTTCTTATCAGTCGCAACGTCAGCAAAAGAAAAATCTGTACGGTCAACACGATTAAGTGTAACTGTTGTTGGGTCAACATTCAATGTAACAAGTTGCTCAAAGTCACCATCTTTATTCCAGTCAAATCTCCACTGACATTTAATGCTTTCGCCTGCTGCGATTGCATCTGCAACCTTTGCTCTGTTAAGAACAGTCCAAAGTTGCATATAGTGAGTTGCACCATCTTTTGCTGAATCTTGATTTTTATAGAATGATTTGTTACTTGACCAAGCATCAGAACCAACCTTGCTCTGATAATTAACATCTTTGCTTTCTGATAACTCAATGTCAGCAGGTGCAGTAATTAAAATTCCTGCCCACCAACCGTCAACATATCTACCAATAGAAGTATCTTTTGGAGACCATTCTAAAGTTAAGTTAGATGCATCAACTACAACATTACCTGTACCTGAACCTGTTACTGCACCACCTGTAATTGTTGTAACAGTACCAAGATCTGGATGAATCTGAACTCCAAATTCATCTTTGAGCGTTACTTTTGATGGGTCAATTTCAACAGTGACAAGTTGTTCGTATATACCATCACCATTCCAGTCGAAACGCCAAGCGTAATCAAGATTTCCGTCAGCATTTTCAAGCTTTTCTTTGTTAATAAGACCCCAAAGTCCAACAAAATGTTCCTCATCTGTATCAGCTGAGTCTTTATATTGCCAAAAACTCATCGCTGTGCCCCAAGAACCATTTGATTTGCTTTGAATATTAACATTAACAAAATCTAATTCATCTTTCAACTCAGCAGGTGCAGTAACCTTTATACCAGCCCACCAGCCATCTGCTACACGTCCAATAGAATTATCAGCTGCTATCCAGTCTAATTCCACATTGTTTGCATAATAAGCCTTAACAACGTTCGCTTTTGAATCGCCATCAATTGTTAAGCCATCACTAATTGCACTTACAACGCCATTGCTTGTTGCAGGATAAACTGTATTGCCATCCTTTTTAAGTGTAATTGTATCAGGATTAATCTTAACTGCAATTTTCTGCTCATAATTTTCATCAGCATTCCAGTCAAATTTCCAAGTGTAGCTGATATCTTTATCGTTATAAATTGCATCGTTAAGATACTGCTCATTAATTAAGCACCACATTGTTATGTAACGCTCTGCACTTTCAACATTTGGGTCTGAGTCTTGAGTTGCCCAGAAAGATACTGCGTCACCCCATGTGTCTTTAGCTGCTGATGTACAACGTTTATAAGTAACATTGTCAAAATCAGCCTCTGCCAACATATCACCTGGCGCTGCTACCTTAATACCTACCCACCAACCATCAGACACACGTCCAATAGATGGGTCTGCTTCAACCCAAGTAATTGTTGAACTGCCAAAGTTGACAACTATATTGTTGTCATTAGCATCATTAACGCTACCACCCTCTGTAAGCGTTGTAACTGTACCTACATTATCCGTATTAGTTGCAAAAACGGTTACAACATTGAACGGAATCATAGTCAGTAACAAAGACATACACAGTAATAAAGTAGCTACTTTCGTCATGAAAGCATTTCTTACTTTGACCATAATTCTTACTCCTTTTCTTCCACATTTAAATGTTTCTGTTGAGATACATTCAAATCTTTATCTATATTTGCGAGAAAATTATAAATTTTCCCATTAAATATACAATGCATTGAGAAGGAAAAAACTAAACTTGACACAAATATGTAACAAACATAGCCTGTTCCATCTGTAACAATTGCAGAAATAGTTAAACCTAAAACACTCAAAATAACCATACAATCAGCAATAATCGCAGGTAAATTTTGAAAGAAGGCAACTATTCCTATTTTGCTTTTACCTTTAAATCTTCGAACATGATTTTTTATAAACCAATTTTTTCTTTTTTGTGCAAGAATGATTTGTGATGCTATTCCTAAAATAAGAAACATCCAAAACATTATTCCACCAAGAAAGTCCATAGCTTCTATTCCTGTAGTTTTATAGTCAAACGGCATAACTAAAAAACTCGCTGACATTAAGAAAAAACTTATTATTGATATATATAACCATATCATTTCTTTTTTCTTCATACATTTACCCCCAATGTAATCTCTTCATTGGTATGAATATATGTAATTTCATATTCAATCGTAAATGCGCTAACATTATCAAATTGACTCAATAATGTTGTTTCATCTGAAGCAAATAGAATATCTTCTGATAAAACTGTTGTTTCATTATCTACACTAAGTACAGTTGTTTCTTCACTTGTAAGTTGTTGAGATGCAATTTTTTCTGTTGACATCGCACCAACAAGTGAATTTGAAGCATTACTTATGAGATTGCCTGACTGAGAAATCTTATCTGTTAACTTTCCGCGCTCTTTATTAACCATACTTGATTTGTAAGTCTTGTTTCCAGTTGATTCATTTTGATTTCTTATGTCTTCAATGGCTTTTCTTGCAGTTGAACCTGTTAAATCACCAATTACTTTTGGAATCTTTAATGCAATAAATAATAAAACAGATACAACAACCATTATTCCGCAAAGGATAGCGGATATAATGAATATTAAATGGTATGTTTCATATGTCATATTTCCGCCCCCTTTTATTCTTTTGCTGATTCAATACGATTAATTGTTTCAGTTGTTGAAGCTTTCAACTCATTAATCAACTTAATAGTTCTATCAGAACCTTTTATTTTTTCTACACCAGTATGAATTTCATTGAGGATTTTTATCATTTCATCAGGTGTTGCCACTTCAAGGAAATCACCAATATTGTTATTAATCATATGGTCAATTTCTATCCAAACCTGTAATCTGTAATCTTCTTCATAACTATCAGACTTTGTTTTTAAGTCTTTAACCATTTCCCAAAGTTCTTTACATTGTTTATTTAATTCTTGAGTTTGAATCACCTTACCGCCACGAAGCTGGTTAATTTTAGTAGTACACTCAGATATATCATAGAAAATCTTTGCAATTGCACCTTCTTTAGTTGGATTATCTTTAATTTCACTAAACCATTTCGCTGCATTTGAATATCTGTCACGGTCAATATCCGTATCATAATATGACAAGAAATTCCAACCAATCTCATAACAAACTTCATCGTAACCTTCTTTATTATTAGTTTTTAAAGTATCCAAAACTTTAATTGTATTTGTATACTCTCCTTTTTTTACTTCTAGTCCTGTTTGAAGTTTTAACAATTCTCCTATTTCTTCTCTTGTCAAATTATAATCAGATGCTAAAAAGTCATTCAACTCCAAATAAGCTTCTGTTCTTGTTGGGTCAGTGGTGATTGCTGAATAAAAGTCTGAAGTTTGAACAGCTTTCTTCAAAATATAGTCATAATTTGCACTTTTTGTTTTTTCAGCAGAAGCATAACCCCAAATTGAAGTTATACCAAATGCTAATGCTAATGTTGAAGTAGCGATAAACGCTCCTAATTTTTTTTGCTGTTTCTTTTTATAGATATCATCTATTTCTTCGTAATGTTCTAAAGCGTACATTAATTCAGCTGCAGACTGATAACGGTCATTTGGGTCACGTTGTGTACACTTTAAAATAATTCTTTCAAGACCACCTGACAAAGAGGGATTAATCTCTCTAATAGGTTTAATCTCATATGGAGGCTCACATGGATTCATACCAGTTACAAGATGATACAGTGTTGCACCTAAACAATAAATATCTGTTCTTGCATCGGTTTGTCCCATTCCACCAAACTGTTCAGGAGCCGCATAACCAACTGTTCCCAAACAAGTAGTATCAGCAAGATTTTTTTCCTTAAATTCACGAGCTGTGCCAAAATCAATAAGTGTGACATTTCCATCTGGTTTTAACATAACGTTAGCAGGTTTCATATCACGATAAATAATTGCAGGTGTTCTTGTATGTAAATAACCAAGAACGTCACATAACTGTTTTGCCCAATCGATTACATATTCTTGTGGCTGTGCACCATATTCTTCAAGTGCTTTATTCAAGGAGTTACCCTGAATATAATCCATAATAATAATAAATGAATCGTCGGTATCAATAACATCTATGATACTAGGTAAGTTAGGATGACTAAGTTTTTTAAGAATGTCTGTTTCTGCAACAAGGCCTTGTTTGATAACCTCAAAATCTTTAATTCCATCTTTTCTAACTTCTTTAACCGCCCACTGTTTATTCGCCTTTTCATTCATGGCGAGATAAACAACGCTCATACCACCTTGACCAACTTTATTAAGTATTTTGTACTTACCATCAACAAGAGAACCAATTTCAAGCATGTCTATCCCTCCTTTAGAATGTTCTTACTACAACAACTGATATATTATCTCTTTCCATACGCATTTTGTTCATATCTATAAGTTCTTTTGAATGTTTATTCATTGTATTTTCATCAAAAAGAACACCTGGTTGTAGTTTTTCAAAAATTTCTATAGCGCTAATTTCATGTCTAAAGCCATCAGAACAAAGCATATAAACTGCATTCTCTCTAGTCTCTCCAAAAAACATATCTGGATAAACCTCATCAGATGCACCGATACATTGTAACAAAACACTACGTCTTGAATCGGTTTCTGCTTCTTCTGGCGTCATATTACCAAGTTCCACTTCACGAGCGACAAAGGTTTGGTCTTTTGTCAACTGGCTAATTGTATCTGCAATCTCATATGCGCGAGAGTCACCAACATTCATTATATAAAATCTATTTTGTGTAAGCAACATAGCAACTACTGTTGTTCCTAATTTAACGCCTTGTCTCGCACCGTAAGCTTTAATGGTATTATTTTGTTCTGTGACAATTTTATTCCATTGCTCTCTTATAACATAATCTTCAAGTGGAGCATTACAGAGAGTCGGCAAACTTTCATATACCCATTTATCAAACGCCTTAACAACTGAAGCGCTTGCTACTTCACCTTTTTCAAGACCACCCATACCGTCACAAAGAATGGCAAATGTCATTCGTCCTTGTGGAGTATTGATAACCTTGACGGAAAGACTGTCTTGATTTGTAGATTTAGTTGTTCCTATATCCGTTGTCGCTGAAACAATAAAATTCACTGGTCATTACCTTCCTTTTTAACTAAAACACAACATCACTACTTAATAAAGTTTAAATTCAAATTCTTCATTTGCAAGACGAACTTTATCACCATGAGTAAGTTTTGTTTCAACATTACTTTGAATCATACCACCATTTATATATGTGTGATTTGTTGAGTTTGTATCTGTTACAAAATATTGGCCATCACGAGAAATAAAATTAGCATGACTACGGCTGATTGCTGTGTTATCGCCTATAAAATAATCGACATAACTCTTTTCTTTACCAATTCTAAATACTGGTTTATTAAGTGCTATTTTTTCATTGTTCTTAATTCTAATAAGATGTGGCTCTTCTTGCACAGCAACTGAAGCAGCACCAAGAACAGTTGTTTCACCAATATTTGAAACACCTAAAACGGTTGTTTCACCAAAATTCATCGCCTGACCTTGTGGAATAACAGGTGGTTGATATGTTGGAGTAGGTGCTGGAGCTGGAGCTGGAGCTGGAGCTGGTGTTGCAACTGGCGGCTGAACCTTTTTCGGTTCAATAGTTTTATTTAGATTTTGATTACTTATTGATGAATTTCCTGAATTAACTGGAACCTTTTGCCCAGGAATTGCAAAACTACTATTTGTTTGCTTAATAGGCATATTAACTTGTTTAGAGTTAGAATCTTTGACTTTTTTATCTGACGACTTTGAAAACAAACCAAATAAACCTGATTTTTTCTTTTGCTGCTCATTTTTTGGATTCTGATCAGTAACATGTTTTTGCTCTGCCGAAGAAACACCAATAGTAGATTTTGTTGTTTCTGTTTTTGTAATAGGAACTTTAACAACTGGTTGAGCAATTGAACTTACATTTACTTGAGCACTTGGTTTTATTACTGGTGTAACTGGTACAGATTGAGTAACCTGTATTGTTTTTTGTGTATTAAAATTATCTGTTGTTTCAACTGACTCTGCTTTAGATATTGTTTCCGACTGTTTATATTCCCCATCATTTTTTAAAGATAATAACAGTTCTTTAAAATCTACTAAAGATATTGTAGGGGCAGCATTTAAATAATTTATAATTTTTGCAACATAGTCACAATTTTCTGTTTGGTCAAACTGTGTAGTAAACATAATGTTTTTAAAAAAGGCATTTAAATTAATTGCTATATTATCATTTTTTTGAATAGGAAGACAAATTAATGAAACTTCACAATTTGAAACATCTGTAAAAATATAATCTAAATCCAAAACTATAGATTTTAAATCTATCATATAGTCTTCAGAATTTAATATTGCAGTTGCAATACCTTCAAAAATGTTTAATAAATGCTTTTTAGATGTTGCTCCAGAAAAGAACTGTTGTACAGAAATTTTCGATGAAACATTATATTTAATATACCTATTAGTATCCATTTGTGTAAAAATACAAGAAGCTAATCCTGCAATTTTATTATTTGTTATCATACCAAGACTCATTGTATCTACCATATCTTCAGGTGATATTTCATATGTTAGATAAGTTATGTGTCCTTGATTTTCATATGTAAAATTCATCATTAAATCCTCCATTAATCACAAAAAGCTAATAATTTAATATAGTTCCAAACATCGTTTTCTTTTACGGCCGCAATACCATTTGATGCAAATGGTAAACAATCTGTAAACTGAGTCTTAATTCGATATTCACCATTACTACTTATATATCCCCACATACCATTAGTAGCTACTGCTGCTAATCCATTTGAAAATGATTTAGCATCTGAATATTGTGGTTCAATAACAATCTCACCTTTCGCATCAACAAATCCCCATTTGTTATTAATACAAATCGCAGCAGGTTCTGTTCCCATAAAAGGATACGCATTATCAAAACCTTGCTTTGAAATTTTCTTACCTTCTGCATTTAGCATATAATATTTACCTTCACTCTTAGCAAATATTACGCCATTATTAATACATGAATCATATTCATCAAGAAGTATATCATCAAAAGTAAATTTAGTAATCTGTTTTTCATTACTATCTATAAGTGCCCATTTATTTCCCTGTTTTACAGCTGCAACACCATTTTTATAATTAGAAGCATAATCATATGGTAATGTTTCTGCAATATTAAATGAAGTATTTGTATATCCATACTTACCATTTTTTGACACAGCCATTTTGCCATTACTTAAGAAAGACAATTCATCAACTTTCTCTGTTGGTCTGGCAACTTTATATCCCGCATTATTTACCATAAACCACTCTGTTCCATCGTTTACGGCTGCACTTGAACCTAACATTGCACTTGCTTCTTTATATATTGGAGTAATTGCAAAACTGCCTTTAGGTGTTATATAACCATATAATCCATCTTGCTTTACCAATGCAAAATCACCTAAAAATGTTGTTGCTTCTTCAAATCCTGTCTTTACATACTTATACATATAATAGCACTCAAAATATAAGTTCTTTACATTTTCTGTAGCAATTCCTAATTCTCGTGCTTCTAGTGCTGTGTTAATTACATTTTTATAACTTTCAGCATCATAATGATATTGACATAAAGTTTCGTATGCAGTTGAAGAGTTTGGAAAATATGTCACATAACTCTTAACAGCACTTTCATAAAAGGATTCGCCTAATATTTTGCATTGTTCTAAATACTCTTTATAAACACTTTCGTCTTCACATTTTATTTCAAATGCCTTTCGATATTGCTGGCATGCAGTATACGGAACTTGATTTTCTGCATTAGCACGAGCACTTGCCAAACAACTCTTATATTCCTTATTTGTTGATATAGCAGAACCTACTGTTGTTAATGCAGCTAACACACCTGCTAAAATAATAGTAACAATAGCAATCATTCTTACTTTCATTGTTCTCCTCCTAATTGCCCAACAATACTTTAATTAAAAATCCAAACACCACAAAAGGTGCCATAGGAATAGCTGTTTTTCGCGTAACCTTTTTTGCTAATAATAAAACAATTGACATAACAGCCATAATAAATATTGAGAAAAATAATATCGAATATGTATCAGATAATCCATACAGTAATCCAATTACAAAAAACATTTTTACATCGCCCATACCTAATGCACTTTTAACAATTAGAGCAATTATAAAAAGTATTCCACCCCAAACAAGTGCACCAACTATAGAAAACAACAAAACCTGTTTCCAAGGAGAATGTGCAATAAAAATGTCAATTATTGAAAGAATTCCCCAAAAACATATACCTGTTAAAACCATCTCATTAGGTATAATTTTCTCTTTCCAGTCAATATAACCTAAAGCCATTAACCAAAGGGTAACTTCTGCATTTACAAATGGTTTTAATGTAACTTCGTCCATTGTAAAATAACTGTATAAGTAAACCAACAATGATACGATTAACATTACCACAGAAAAAATTAAATATTTTTTATTAGGTACTACGGTAAAAAAATCTTTAAGTTTTTTTGTTTCTTTATGTCTGTATGTTAAATATAAATACATTAACCCTGTAGAAACAGTTATTATAAGCAGCGAAATTAAGATATATAGTATATTATTCATTATTTTGTTTCGCTCCCATAATCATAATTACCACCGGCTTTAATAATCCTTATTTCATATTCAGCATTTTTTGCGGTTGTGATGCCAGATGTATTACCTTCACTATTTACAGCTTCAATATGTTGATCTAGTTTTTCTTCAGCTTCTTCTATTTCCTCTTTTAATTTATTGTAATCTTCCTCAGATATATTCTCAGGAACATAGACTTCATAATACAAAGTTCTTTCTACCTTTTCATCGCCATCGTTAGCTTCTAAATTTTCTTCAATACTCTTTAAACCACCTAAAACTCCAATAAAAATTGAAGAATCAGTATCATCGTTTCCACTTGTTATTGTATAACTTTGAAATAGTTGTTTAGGATTATCTTTTTTCAATGTTTCACTAGTTGATTGTGTTGCTTGAGGATAACCATTTTCCATAGAAAGATGATGCAAAAAGTCTCTTCCAACATCTGACCCATAGCGTCCATCTAATACCGCCATAAATTTGCCATTTGCATCCAAATGCCAATAACTACCAGTAATATCAACTTTTTCTGTAGTTGATTCCTCGGTTGTTGGTTCAGTTGTATCTTCTGGTGTTTCTTCACCAGTATCTGTCTGTTCACTATCGGTTGTTTCTTCTTCAACCTCTGGAACCATAGGAGCTACTAGTTTTTGAACATTATCGCCACCAAGCCAAGCACGAGCAACAGATTCTTTACACATGGGAACCTCTAAAGTTGCCCAGTTAAAAAGTTGAACAATTCTTAATTTATAATAAACCACAATATGAACATCTTCTGGTGTTTCTGAGGAAAATATAGTTGACATTTTAAAATTCAAACCATCAATGCCATCAACTACACCTAAGGCTTCCAATGTTTTATCAGCCTCTTCTGTTGTTTCACCAAAATGTTTAATTGTAAATGCTCTCGCTAATGGAGCTGCAATAATGTGAGATTTTATCATATTCAAAGATTCGTTACCCGCAACTGCTATTATACTTTTCATATAAAGCAACGGATTATCTAGCACCGCATTATAAGCTGACATTACAGAATCCATTGATGTTTTAATATTTGTTCCATCATTTTTAACGCTAGCTAATGTATTTTGAATATCATCCATATTAACTGTGCCTTCATCAACAGCGTTTTTTATATTAGTTGCATGCTCTGTAGTATTATCAACAGCACCAGTTAACGAAGAGTACAAACCACCAACAGTATCTACAACACTATTAAGATTGGTTTTACCATCGTTTGCATGTCCCGCTACATCTTCACTTAACTTTTGCAAGCCACTCATTTTATAAAAATAAGAATACTGTGTTATTTCTTTAGTTGCTGTGTCAACTGCATTAGAAATAAGCATTTGAGCTCTGCAGAAATTACTAACATTAAGTATGGTGAAGATAACGAACAAAAATCCTGTAAAAGAAATCACCGCCTCAATTGTCGCCGACCCTCGTTCTTTATTCAGTTTTTTAAAATTAAATAGTTTCATTTCTCCACCACCGTGTAAGAGTTTATTTCTTTATTCTTCGTCGTATAAAGTTTTTGCCATCTTGTCTGCGTGCTCTTCAATGATTTTACCTAATGATTGCTCTTGTGTATCATCTAAAACCATCCAGAATACTGCAGCATTGTTAGTTTTAATTCTTGTGCCGTAGGCAACATAAGCTATTGTTCTTTCTTCACCACTTACAATGAATGTGTGTGTGCCTTTATATTTGCACATTTCATAGCCATTAATATTTACATTTTCTTTATCATCAATTTCAAATGAAAAATCTTTATGGTCTGCACGACGATACTCATCAACAATACCAATCATTTTATCAAAATAAGCAGGGAAAATATCTTCTGCCTTATCACTTTTAACAATAGGCTCGTTAACGTTTGTTTCACTACTGAAAAGTACAAGACTTCCGTCATCCTGATAGGCAACCTTGCCTTGGCCACTGTTTATTCCTAATAAATAAGGGAATTTAATATATGCATTTGCAGTTGTGCCGTTTTTTTCTGTTATGCGACTTTCTGCAACACCCCACTCTTCCATTTTTGAGTCGGTTGTTGTTTCATCTTTACTGCTTGTGTTATTGGATTGAGTAGTGTTAAAATCTGAATTTGGTGTATCATTTTTATTATCACCACAAGCTGTGAAACACAGCAAAAGGGTTGATATAATTAAACCCATTAAAATTAGTTTTTTCATATTACATATTCCCTTTCATATTTTTTAATAACCACTTATGCCGTTATATTCAATATTAGCTGCTGGGGTAAATTCACCTGAAACATCAGTTTCGTTATTTTCTGTTTCTGTTTCATCTTTAAAAAGGTTTGTAAAAAATTCCATATTCATAAACAACATATCTAACTTAACATTTGAATGTATTGATACATATGTTTTTGCATTTGTCATTTTAAAATCTGCACCTTTTTTATGTTTAACAGTGTTACCATTTTTATCTTGAATACCTGTAGCTTTTTCGCCACCACACGAATGCTTGATATTTTCTTCAACCATATCTGCAATACGGGCGATGGTTGGATTTTCGTCAGGTGAGGCACAAAGTGAAATAAAAACAAATAGCATTAAATAATCTTTATAGCCAAATCTTATCATTGAAGCAACTGAGCTACCTGTTGCACCACTAGCATTACCACTAATAGCATCTGCACCATCATCAAGATATTCACCTATGAAATTATTTGTAGCTTCAGAAACCTCTTTTTTGATAGTTTCACTTACTTCTTCTGATATTTCACCAGATGTTTTAGTAATATACCCATCAAGTTGATTTGCAATATCTTTAGTTGTATTGGTAACAATTGACGAAATGTTGTCAGTGACTTTATTTATAGCATCATTAGAATGTTTAAGCATTTCAAGTTTTATATCTGTCATACTTGAAACAATTGCATCTCTTATTGCATCTTTACCTAAACCATTGGTTTTAGCTGTAACTTCTCCTTTAACATCAGCTACTAAACCACTTATTTCACCTGTAATATGTGGCAATATTGCATCACCTAACGGATTACCACCAAATTTATTTGTTAACCCCGTTACAATGGTATTTTCTAAACCTGCAAAGGTATTGTTTATAGCAGTTGTTATATCTTCATCTTCCGGAATGAATTGCAACTGATTAAGTGCATTTTCAATTTCCCCTTGGACATATATAAAGGCACTATCTACAATTTCTTCTAACTTACCTCGTGTTGCATCCTCTAAGTTAGTACTTAAATCCGTAATTGATGAATTTAATTGGTCTGCACCAGCATCAACAATCCCCTGTAAACCTGAAGAAATTTTAGAAATTGCTGTTCCTGCAACCGCCGAAGCTGAATCAGCTAGCATTTGACCAGCTGATTTAACGGCATTTGTTAAACTTAAAGACCATGTTTTGCTGTTTTTTACAACAGCAACCTTTAAGCCACAATTCATCATATTTAGGTCAACTGCCGATTCTGCTGCAGCCATTGCAAGTTGTAAAACAATTTGAACAACCTGATAAGGCACAATCCCCATTGTTGCAGCTTGCACAGCAAGACCAACACTCATTGTTGTATTACGAATTGTACTATCAGTAAAAGCATAAATACAATTAAATGCAAATCTTATAGCATAAATACTTGCTTTTGTATATTTTACATTTGTGGCTGCTTTTGCATTACCATATAACAAATACTCAATTTCTGCACCATAAAATTTATTGTTGTTAGCGTTCTTTTTATAGTTACTCAAAGTTAAAGTATTGTCTTTGATTTTATCAAAAGTTGTATTTCCCGCAGTAAATAAGCCATTCGCCGCACTCATTGCTGATATTGGAGATTTGTTATCCACTTCATTCTTCTCGATTGCTAATACTTCATCTTGAACTAATGTATTATAAGAAAAATTATTGAAAATATAGCTTAAAACATATGTATTTTCAAGTGTGTTTGACGCAATATCTTTAATACCTGATAAAATTGAGCCTAATGAACTGCTTTGTTCTTCAAAGCCTGTAGATGCATCAATATCGCCGTCATCCTTTGACCCCACATTAAATGTATTAGTTTTTGGTGCTGATTTCGAACCTGCATCTTTTGATGGTAAGTTTTCTTTACTTACCGTTTTATCTTTATATGTATAACCGAATTTATTTGCATCAGTTTCATCTGAAACTTCTTTACCTGAGTTTTTCTTTAAATCTTCTTTTGTTGAGTCGTAATCAAAACCACCTTCACCGCCAACTGTGATGATTTCACTACCTACTTTAACATCTGTTGATTCAGTTGTTTCTGTTTCTGGGTCTGGATATGTTTCATTTAAATATCTCAAAAACTGAATTGGAAGAACAGGATTTAATAAATAATAACTTGTTTGTTCTTTTTCCAAAACAATAGCTGGTGTTGTATAACCAGGATATAATGAATCAAATTTGCCATCTGCATCACTTGCTGTTACCACTGCTGGTAAAGAGTCTTTGATATTAGCAGGCACTGCTGACTTTGTTGTGTCAGCATCTTTAATATCTTTAATCTTTTTACTGCCATACTTATAATGTGTTGTATCAATAAGTATATTATAAAAATCC
Organism: Candidatus Fimenecus sp.; assembly: GCA_045613585.1. Lineage (GTDB taxonomy): Bacteria > Bacillota > Clostridia > Oscillospirales > Acutalibacteraceae > Fimenecus. Next base: position 16,322 of record JAZLBG010000108.1, read on the forward strand.
TGATACTCTTGTTTTATTGATGTAACATATGCTTTCAATGTATCTAAAGAATTCACATCATATTGACTCTTTGAAGCCAAAATATCAGCATTATTTTGCTGGCTGAATGAATCACCGCTTGTTTCTGAAACATATGTATTATTAGCTTCCTGCCATGAATTTAATTTCTTATTATACTCTACAATGGCTGTGCGTGCATTTGCTAAGTTTGTTTCAATCGTTGTTAATTGGTCAATAATTGATTTTATGTTATTTTCAATTTCTGTAAATTGTCTGCTTGTTTCTTTAACAATACTTGTAATTACAGATTTGGCAGTTGAAATATATTGACCATAATAAACAAGGTCGTTCTGGTAGTTTACACAGAAATCACAATACAAGCCTATGCACGCTTTATAACTATTATATACGCCCTTCTTTTCATTGTCTTTACTGTCATATGTTCTTTGAGCTTTTCTAGCTTCTTCAACATTTTTGTTGTAATTATTACACGCATCTTTATATGAATTAATATTATTCTGCATTTTTACTACATAACCATTATTTTGATATAACAAATCTAATAATTTATATAAATCATTATTAAGACTTGAATTACCTGCCTTAGACTTCATGTAGTCACTAAATGACTTTGTAGTTTTATTGTTCTCTAAATCTGAAAGATAAGAGGTTGCTGCTGAACAAATTTTCTTGTACTCATCATTATTTTTTAAAGAAGATTTTGCTATTTCTTTAAATACTTTTAAATATTTATTATCAGTATCACTACTTTTTTCTTTATAATTACTGTTTACAAAGCTATCAACATTTGCTCCTGTTGGTGGTGTAACATTATTTTGTGCTAAAATATCAGAAATAACTGTTTTTAAATTTTCTTTATCGCTATTCTTTACACCATCAAGGAAATCGTATGATGTAGAATAATTTTTATTTAAAGTATTAATACTATTAACATTACTGCTTACATAACCTAAATATGTATTTGCATTTGTTTGTGCTGTTGAAGCTTTACTATTAGCTGTATCTCTAGCCGATTTAGCAGCATTAATTTCAGCTGTAATATATTGATTATAGTTATCGTAATATTTGCCAAGAGTATGAATACCCTCTAAAGTTGTTTTTACGTCACTATACTTTAATGAACTATCATCCTTTAAAAATTTCTCAAACTCAACAAACGTATTAATTGCCTTTGTTTCATCTGTAAATTTAGAACCTGACATTAAACTATGGTCTAAATATTTTGTTGCTGTATAAGCTTTAGATGTTTTTAATTCAATACCATTTGCATTTTTTAATTTATTTATTTGATTTTGAACTTGTGTTTTAGCACTAGCAGTATCACCAGCAAGAGAAAGACTAACATTTATACTACTATCATAATTTAATCCAGTATAATCTAATTTAACAAACCATTGTGATTTAGTTATATCAAGATTTTTAAGGTATAACGAATTAACACTAGGTGATTTAAGAAGAAATACTAAATTCAATCTACTAGCGCGTTTATAATTATCACTACCCCAGCCGGTGCGATATCTATCTACTTGTGTATGATATTCGCCAATGCCAACAGTTTGCCCGTCTGACTTATTTGCTTTACCTATTACGGCTTTATTACCTGTTTGAATTGACTCAACTAAATTATCATGAGCTCTAATTGAGTCAATTGCAGTTTTGCACGCACTTGTAACATCTTGTGTGCTTTCTTGTGCTTCAACCTGTTTTTGAACAACAGTTGTTTGAGATTGCACATTCTTAAAAGATTTTATAGAATCAAGAAAACTCAAACCAAAATTAATTGGTGCACGATATTTCATATATTCAACAATTTGTGAACGCAAAATATCAGAATTTGCTAATGAACTATTGTCAACTTTTGTTGCAGTAAAGTCCACAACATTCATATCTAAAAAATTACCTGCTTTACCATCTTTTGTATCTGCAATTAACTGCCTAAAGTCACCAATTAAATCGTCAACATATTCTCCTGCTTCGGCCTCATTTACCACACCATAAGAAACCAAAGTTTTAGAAAAATACTCTCTTAAATCATCTGATAATTCTTTATCTGTCTTTTCTTGTGACATAGCAAACAAGCCATATACATCTTTCAATATGGTGTCATAATTTGCAAGAGCAGTATTTGTCGCCAAATCACCAGCACTTGAAACCATAGAGCGTGCCATATTAATACGTCCTGAATCCACAATTACTGCAGACAATGTCATCATCGGTAATAATATGATAACCATTAACACTGTTATTGAACCACGTATTCTTTCTTTTGTCTTTCGTTTTAGTTTCATAATGACACCTCAAACTATATATCAAACCAATCAACTATTTTAGTTGCAATTGATGCTATTTTCTCTTTCGTTTTTGATAAATGTCCTCCGGTTTTTTCATCAACAACAGCAATTAAATCTACTACCATATCAGCATTTCTTATAAATTCATCTGGGTCATTTACAGTCATTTTTGCTGTTACCGAATATTCGTATTCTGTATCAATTCCAAAAGAACCGAAAAATTTTGGAATTGGATAATCTGCTTTTAATGTCACAGTTACATCTTGATAAAATATCTTATTTACACATTTATATTCAATATCGTCAACATCCAATGTTCTCCACGGAATTCGAGTATTGTTGACAATATTCTTGATTTCACTTTCTACTTGATTTTTAATGTTAGCACTACTACTTGTTAAATAACGATATGGTTGAATATTTCTTCCAACACCAGTAAAACTCAAACTTTTGTTTTCATCATTAAGATGAATTGAAGTATCTAACGTTCCTTTTTGATTACCCGATTTTTCTAATATAGTCGCATAATTAGGGTCACTAATACACCGCGCCGCGTATATTGCACCTCTTTTTGCTGCAGCTTCTAACGTACTCTTATCATGAACTACAAAACAAGTCATAATCATTGCATATATTATAATAAAAATCAGAGGCATAATGATAACATTTTCTACCATTGAATTCGCTGACTCATCTTTAATTTTTGATATGAATTTTTTCATTATTTTCCTCCAATTTAAAAGTTTTACATATCAGCTCTGTTAAAATTAATAACCGAGCTGATATGCAATTTTAATGTTGCGTTAATTATTATGCGCCCCACTCATCCACAACGTCCTGTTGACTTGTATTCTGGTTACCATCTTTAAGGAGACCATTCCACAAATTTTCTACAAGACCGATAAGTTGATCTTTAAAAACAAATGCTAAAATTAAAACAATACCAATGATAATAAGAGTTGCAATCAACTCTGCACCACCAGCCTGCTCTTTAAATACACGTTTAAACCAACCATCGATTTTGTACAAACCATATGAAGCTGTTCTCTTTGCCATTGTATACATTGAAAGCATTTTAAATCCTCCTTTCTTAAAAAGTAATATCTTTTATATACTCATCTTACTCACTATAGGAACAAGAATCATAACAAAAATACCAATAAGAATCATTCCTAATGGAATCATAAGTTTATTAGCTGCTGCTTCACCTTGTCTTCGAACTAAATGTTTCTTCTCTTCCCAACATAATGCTGATTCAGCTTTAAGAAACTCAACAAGTTCTTTATTACCTTTAGATAAGTTTTGAACTAACATTGAAATGAACTTTTTTACAAAAGGAACTCCACAACGATTTCCAAATGCTATATAAGCGTCAACTTCAGCTGTACCATTTTGCATATCCAATGTTGTGGTTCTCATTTCTTCATAAAGTACGCCTTCACCTGTCATAGAAATTTCTTCCCATGCCTCTCTTGTAATCATACCTGCATTAATTAAAAGAGCCATTTTAGATACCATATCAGGAAAATCTTTTGTAATAGAAACCTCACGTGCTTGCATTACATCTGTAATTTTTGAATCAGCATAATAAAATGCTATACCAGCTGCAAATAAACCTGCCAAACAGAGTGCCGGTTCACCAAGCAATGGTCCAATCAATGGCGTTACTGTAATACAAATTGAAAGATACGTTACTTTTTCTGCAACATTTATTCTATAATAATACTCACCAAAATGTTCACCATACACTATTTTAGCTTGAGCCTTCCTTTTTTTATCTAAAGATGTATCGTATGAGTATTTAATTGTATCAAGAATTTCCATCCCCACAGGATAAATTGACTTCAAAAGATATTTACTTTCGTCCAATGGGTCTATCATTTCTTGATGTTTTGCACTACCTTTTAATAAAAGAGAAATCCATAATACAGCAAATACAATATACAAAATAAAACATATAACATTTACCACTTTAAATCCCTCCTAATTATAATTTGATATCAAGAATTTTTTTACTTATAAAATATGCAAGCACAAAAATTGCCAGTGCTATAGTTACTGAAAGAATACCCACACCTGATTCTAAATCAATGAGATCTCCTCCCATAGATTTTAAAACGACAATAAAAAATACGGGCATTACAAGCATAATATTTTGTTCGTTCTTTTGTCCTGCAACCATAGTTTCCAGTTCCATTTGAATTTCAATCTTATCACCTATAATTGAAGATGTATTCTTTATAACATCCTTGATATTACCACCTTTTTTATAACAAGTTGCAAAAACATTAGCAAAATTTCTCACATCTTCAATTCCACTTCGCTCTGCAAAGTTTAACAACAAATCTTCAATTTGAATATTATTATCCAAACCATTTCTTATAATGTTTATTTCGCGAACTATATCTGCTTCTCCTGAAAATTGAACAGTTAAATCTTCAGCCGAGTTTGCAAATGAATCATACATATTCTTACCAGCACCGATAGACGTTGAAAGAGCATCCAACAACCCTCTAAACTGCATTGTAAGATTTTTTTGCCTTTTTTTGATGATTTGATTTCTTCGTATTGGAATAAAGAAATAGCCACAAACTGCACCAAAAACAATTGATGCAATTATACTTTCATAAAAAATATATAATACCGCTCCGCTCACAATCATACCAATTATGAACCATAAAATTTTTTCTTTTTGATTTGGGGTATATATACTGTAATCAATACCCTCACCAATTAAAGCTTGTATTGGTTGATGAGATTCTTTTTTCTTAAATAGATTCATTTTTTTCACCTAAAAATCATTTTTTATACCAGATAACTGAAGTTTAAACGTATTAACCATCTTGTTATTTGTTCTTATTAGTGATCCAGACACTTTTTCTAATGTACTATTTTCATCTTCTTCAAAAACATATAATGGATTAAGTATGATTTTGCCGTCTTCATAACCAACAACCTCTGTAATTTCCATTGTTTTTCTTGATTTATCACGAAGTCGTGAAAGATGAATAATAATATCAACTGCTGATGCAATCTGTTGTCTTATTGCCTCAAGTGGAAGACCCGCCGCACCTTGTAAAACCATTGTTTCAAGACGGCTAAGCATATCTTCTGTTGAATTGGCATGACCTGTTGATAACGAGCCATCATGACCTGTATTCATAGCCTGAAGCATATCAAGTGCTTCGCCGCCACGAACTTCGCCGACAACAATTCTTTCTGGGCGCATACGAAGAGATGATTTGATTAAGTCTCTAATTGTAATCTGTCCTGCACCAGATGCATTAGCGTTTCTTGTTTCAAGACTTACAAGATTATCAATACCTTTTATTTGCAACTCTGCAGAGTCTTCTATAGTGATTACACGTTCATCTTTAGGAATGTAATTTGACAAAGCATTAAGAAATGTCGTTTTACCTGAACCAGTACCACCACTTATGAAAATATTATATTTAGCCTTGACCAACATCTCTAATTTATCTGCAATCTCCTGTGTAAGAGAACCGTATTCTATAAGTTTTTCAATAGTCATTGGTGTTTTTGAGAACTTACGAATTGTAACAGTTGGTCCGCACAACGCAATTGGTGGAAGAACTACGTTAACACGCGAACCATCAGGAAGTCTTGTGTCACAGATAGGGTTTGCCTGGTTTACTTCACGGCCTGCTAAACCAACAATTCTTTGAATAACATCTTCAAGTCTACGTTGACTCTCAAATTGCTTATCCAATTTAAACAAATGTCCATTCTGTTCAATAAACACATTTTCAGGACCATTAATCATAACTTCAGTTATTGTATCATCACTTATAATCGCATCCAAAAGGCCAAAACCTCTAATGGAGCTATATACTTGTTCAATGATTGATACTTTTTGTTCGATTGAAACATAAGTGCCTGATAATTTTTCTGTAGTTATTCCTTCAACTTTTTCTTGCAATTCCTCATCGTTAAGTTTGCTCAGTGGAAGATTCTCTGTTATATATCGCTTAATCTCAGAAACTACCTGTTGTTCCATCTCAAAAGTCATAAGAAAACCTCCTTATACAAGGGCATCAAATACAGAAAGATTTGAAAGTTCCTTTAACATTTGCTCAATTGTATAACCTTCATATCTTTTGATTCCCCCAAATTCCTTTATTTCTCCAATGTTAGGCTTATTAGAAGAATGACTGCTTACTCTATTATACAATACACCTGTTTTTAAAATTATTTTATATTCACTTTGTTGCTCTATTATACTCAAAGCTTCTATTGCTTTTTCTAATTTGCGATTCGAAATAACTGAACCATCTGATAATATAACTATTCTATTAACATCTTTTAAAAGTTCTAATGTATCATTATTGATAGAAAAATCCATATCTAAAACTATGTAATCGTATGCTCCAAACAACTTTAATTCTGAAACTAATCTCTTAGTTTCTTCCACACTCAGTTCTTGCATATCTAATGCATTTTTGCTTGACGAATAGAAATATACACCTGAGCTGTCTTGTTTAACCGTACTCTCGAGTTTTAGTGCCATGTTACCTTTTTTACTTTTAATTGCATAGATAACATCACTTAAATCACTTGAGCCCTCTCCAACAAAAAAAGCATCTGCACTTCCGAATACTTCCAAATTTAAAAACAGAACTTTTTTATTATTTTTTGCCAAATATCGAGCAAATGCAGCTGCTGCAGTAGAACAACCTACACCACCCGATGGAGAAAGAAATGCTAATACTTTTGTATTTTCATTTTCATCAAAACAAACACCTGTTATATCTGAGCTATTTTCAGAAAACAAATTTAATACTTGCTTGTAAATCAAATCTGCTTTTTGGAATTTACAAACAGCAACTTCATCTCTTAGCATTTCAATTCCTGCAGATGCAACCAAATATGCAATAGCACATCTTTTTGGAATATTATTACGATCAAGTTCAAAGTTTTCATCAGCTAATAAAACATCAATTTTATTCTGTTCAATAGCATCAATAGCAACTTCTATATTTGTAAAAGAATATATTTCTAACTTTTCAGCATAACGCATATTAAATGCTGCAACAATACGCTCTAAATAAATTCTGTCATTCTCCAAAATTGCAAGTTTAATTTTCATAATTCAAGCACTCCCCTAGCTTTATTTTCTAATGTTTTGCAACATCTGAAAATGCAAAAAACAAATTACTACATAGTAAGACATTTTTCGATTATTATAGATATTATATTTTAACATTTTGTTCATAGATTGTCAACAAAATCGCAATTATTACTATTGTTGTTTTTAACTAAATTTGTAAAGATTTTTAGTTAAAATTCACAATAAAAATTATGAGTTTCTAATATATATGTAAATTAAAATTTTAATATATTAACAAAAGAAGCGAGATGGTAAATCTATACCACACTCGCTTCTTTGGGATTACTAAAATAACTAAATATTCTTTTTATCGGTTTCTCTTTTATTATCGTAAAAAATACAACTATCATAACAAATAAGAATATGCACAATAACAATATTTTGCCATTTTCCCAAATGCTTAATATTTTTATAATGTCCTCTTGTTCCATTACAATATTAAACATATACAATATGATTGAAACGAAAGAGATAATAAAGGATAACAAGCAAATCATTCTTATCATCAAAACCCCATACCAAGCCCAAAAATTCTTTGGTTGAATCACTGTTGATATACCAAATGGCAACGCCATTCCGCCCAACCCTGTTGCGATAAATTTTATATTGCTAAATTCAGTAAAATCACATACCACATAAGGCAGTGGCAAAAGATTAAAATCAATAATTTTTACACCTAAAGCGAGCGCTATGACCGCATGACCTAACTCATGTAAAGCTGGATAAATAACAATTGAAACTAATAATGCTATTGTCATTAAAGCCACATATTTAAAAATACATTTCATATATACATCACAAGTGTATTTTTACCTATATATTAAAAAATATGATATATTTTTATTGTTTCAATTACTCCTTAATAGCTATTGGCGTTACAATTAACAAACTGGTAGAATAAGCTATAATTTATTTAATTGACATATTACGATTTGTTATTGTAAAATAATAGTAATAAATTATAGGAGGGTGTAAAATTATGCAACAATATGTAGTTTTACAAGTTACACTAAAAGAAAAATTAATTGGAACAACATCTAAAAACTTAAGTGAATTAGAAGCTGTCATCAATGCACAAGCAGCCAAGGGATATAGATTACATACCATCTCAACTGCATCTGCACACAGTAGCGGATTCGGTGGTGGCGACAGAATCCAAGCAACTATGGTTTTTGAAAAATTATAATTTTATAATTAATTTATGAAAAATCCCCTTGGAGCAAACCAAGGGGATTTGTTGTTTATTGTATATGCGGGACGCCGAGTCGTCGTCCCCTACACTATTTCGAATAAGTTTAATTTAGACGCTTGCGTCGCAAGGTTCTCCGAAATTATCAAAATCTTTGATTTTGTTATAATTTCGTGAGGTCCTTATTTGCTTTCAGCGATTGCTGCCTGTGTGGCAGTTATCGAAGTGGGGAAATTATTTTCTGACACAAAAATACGGACCACACATCTCTGTTTCGTGGGTACGGACATACGTCCAAGAAAAGTCCTTTGCGACAATATACACATCGCTGTTTTCGTTTCTGTCTATTTCAGCAGCGGAGAATTTTCCGATAACGGAAACACCTTCAATGTTGTTTGAATATCCGTCATAGAAAATAATCGCTTCTGTATACTGCAAATCGTCGAATGCCTTTCTGGCATCGTCGCCTTCAATACATGGAACTTCTCCCCATGTAAATAAGTGCCACAAAAGATTTCCATACGCAGTTACGTGTCTTTGTATGATTTTAGCGTCAACATCTTTTCCGAATGCAGAAAGCCATTCCTTTATTATCGTTTGATTATCCATAATATAGAAATCCTCCGTTACAAAAACCTTTGTAATTTGTATTATACAATTGATTTATGAATATTTCAACAAAAACACAAAAATCCCCTTGGATTTCTCCAAGGGGACTGTTTGTTTATTTTGCGGACAGACGAGGACGTCTGTCCCTACGCGAAACAAAATTTAATTACTTGCTTTCAGCGATTGCTGCCTGTGTGGCAGTTATCGAAGTGGGGAAATTATCTTCCAAATGCCCAAAGTATCATATCGATTTTTCTTGGTGTCCAAAAATCCGTGTGGAATTTTTTATTTAGTTCGTCTGCCTTTTCTTTCATTATCTCAATTAAGATAACACCATCTTTTATCCTTAAACTTTCTGGTTTCATATCATTTAAAACAGAATTATAAACTGGATGATGAATTTCTTGTAATCTTTTTACAACGAATTGGTCTACTGTACCAAAGTTTTCAGGAAAGAGAATTGCCAATAATCCACTTGCCCCAGCAGTACCAAGACCACGAATTTCACAAGCAATTTTTAAACATTCAGTAATATTGCTTTTTGGTGTTGAAAATAATCTGTTATGTATGCTTTTTAATGTTGCTAATTCATCATTTTTAATATACTTTTCCAAACTCATTCTTGTAGTTGCCAAACGATTTTTAGCAGTATATTTCCAAACGAAATACTTATTATATAAGAAATCGTAGAAGGCATATTCATCTAATGTTTCTATCTCGTCAGCATTTATATTATTGATATAATCCTCTATGGGTATTTGGTCTGGTTTAAGTATACGGTAGTAGCTTTCGAGAGCTTTATCCCAATCACTTTCAGAGCCGTTATACCACAATTCGTTTAATAATGAATTTTCTTTTGAAGGAAAACTCTTGATTTTATTTGTAGCAGGTATTCTAGTTTTATTAACATCTTTTCCTTTTATATATTTCTTTATCCAATCCAAAAAACTCACAAAACCACCTCTTGATTATAGTATAAATCACATTGTTGCATAACTCAATCAAAAGTTTTATTTTAGTGTACATTAAAATGGACTATACACAAAAATCCCCTTGGATTGCTCCAAGGACGATGATTTGACACTGCGTGTCATGAATTGATGCTATGCATCATGATTTCTCGTTTCACTCCATGATTTGAATTGCCCACTAATGCACCGCAGGTACAATTCATGCCGAAGGCAAATCATGGCGAAGCCAATTCACGCCCGAAAGGGCAATTCATTGGACTAATTCCAAAAAAATATCCACCCGATTTCTCGGGTGGAATTTTTATCTTAGGAATTAGTCCTTTAGACGCTTGCGTCGCAAGGTTCTGGGGTACCCATAGAAATCTTTGATTTCGTTATGGGTCAGGTTCTTATTTCATTTCAGCGATTGCTGCCTGTCCTACAGTTAGCAAAGTGGGGAAATTATTTAATTTCCTTGATTCCTAAATTTTCCAAAAAATCAATTAAATGTTCTAAATACTTTAATCTTTCAAAATTAATCGACGGGTTATCCAAATCTCCGTCATCACCGCCTACACTCTCATAACTTTCCTCACAATAACACATGGACAAAAGGCGTCCCCACTTTTTTGTATCTCTATCTCTATTCCACAAATTTTTGAAATCTTCTATGTTTGAGTTTTCAAACATCATATCAATTAAAGTGTATTCATTAAAATCTTTTTCCATATCCACATTTCTCACCTCTTAATTTAGTATAAAGTACAATTTTATAAATCTCAATCAAAAGTTTTGTTTTACTGTACCTAAAAATGGACTATACACAAAAATCCCCTTGGATTGCTCCAAGGGGACTATTTGTTTATATTATTCCGTAATGAAATTTAATTATTTCATTTCAGCGATTGCTGCCTGAGCTGCTGCGAGACGAGCAATTGGAACGCGGAATGGTGAGCAAGATACATAGTCGAGACCAATCTTGTGGCAGAATTCAACTGAAACAGGGTCGCCACCGTGTTCACCACAGATACCGTAGTGAAGGTTCTTGCCGCTTGCCTTACCCTTAGCAACTGCCATTTCCATAAGTGAGCCTACGCCACTCTGGTCAAGCTTTGCAAATGGGTCGTTTTCGAAAATCTTGCAATCATAGTATGCTGAGAGGAACTTACCAGCGTCGTCACGGCTGAAGCCATAAGTCATCTGTGTAAGGTCATTTGTACCGAAGCAGAAGAAGTCAGCTTCTTTAGCGATTTCGTCAGCTGTGATACATGCTCTTGGGATTTCAATCATTGTACCTACTTCGTAGTGAAGGTCAGCGCCTGCTGCTGCGATTTCAGCGTCAGCTGTTTCAACAACAACTTTCTTAACGAACTTAAGTTCCTTAACGTCGCCAACAAGTGGAATCATGATTTCTGGAACAAGGTTCCAATCTGGATGAGCTTTCTTAACGTTGATAGCTGCGCGGATTACAGCCTTTGTTTGCATTGCAGCAATTTCAGGATATGTAACAGCAAGACGGCAGCCACGGTGGCCCATCATTGGGTTGAATTCGTGAAGGCCAGAGATGATAGCCTTGATATCTTCAACAGACTTGCCTTGAGCAGCAGCAAGAGCAGCGATGTCAGCTTCTTCAGTGGGAACGAACTCATGAAGAGGCGGATCGAGGAAGCGGATGGTTACGGGGTTGCCTTCGAGAGCTTCGTAGAGAGCTTCGAAGTCGCCCTGCTGATAAGGAAGAATCTTTTCAAGAGCTGCTTCTCTTTCTTCAACTGTATCTGAACAAATCATTTCACGGAATGCTGCGATTCTGTCTTCTTCGAAGAACATGTGCTCTGTACGGCAAAGACCGATACCTTCTGCACCAAGTTCAACTGCTTTCTTAGCGTCAGCAGGAGTGTCAGCATTTGTACGAACCTTAAGAGTTCTATATTTGTCAGCCCAAGCCATGATTCTGCCGAATTCACCAGCGATTTCAGCGTCAACTGTTGGGATGATACCATCATAGATGTTACCTGTTGAACCATCGATTGAGATGTAGTCACCTTCGTTGTAAACTTTACCTGCAAGTTCAAACTTCTTGTTTTCTTCATCCATCTTGATTTCGCCACAACCAGATACACAGCATGTACCCATACCACGAGCAACAACAGCTGCGTGAGATGTCATACCACCACGAACTGTAAGGATACCCTGAGCAGCCTTCATACCTGTGATGTCTTCGGGAGATGATTCAAGACGCACAAGAACAACTTTTTCACCACTTGCATTCCCTGCTTCTGCGTCTTCAGCTGTGAATACAACTTTACCGCAAGCAGCACCGGGAGATGCGCCAAGACCTTTACCTGCAGGAGTTGCAGCTTTAAGTGCAGCAGCGTCAAACTGTGGGTGAAGGAGTGTGTCAAGGTTTCTTGGGTCAATCATAGCAACTGCTTTCTTCTC
>JAZLBG010000109.1:0-2404 GCA_045613585.1 Candidatus Fimenecus sp.
TTATCATATTCGACCATCATAGCACGGTCACCATCAGTATTAACAGGAACCTGAATTGCATCTGTCATACCGTAAGTTTTTGCAGCATTTTCTTCCCAGTCAGGAATCTGCTTCAGCACAAATTTAATATAACTTTCACCAGCATCATACATATTGCCCGTATTCATACCTGACGACTGAAGATTTACATTGGCATCCATTGTGTAAATGCCTCGCCAACCTGAATTCCACTCACCTGTCCACATACCGCAAAGACGAGGGAATGAAGAACCTGAACAACAAATCTGTGCATATCGTCCCTGATTATATGCTCGTTCAACCATAGCAGTTTCAAGTTTATCACTTCTTTTTTGAAGTGCAATAAGGTGTTCGTTAGCAAAACTTTCGTTGTAGCCTTTACCTAACTCAAAATCAACTGCGTTAAACAATGCAGACTGTTTTTCTGCATGAGGTGCAAGTGCATCTTCATAACTGAATTTACCATCAACGGTATATTTCTCTGCAACAGATGTTGTGTAAGCATTGAGTTCATCTAAAAGTGCATAGTTTTCTGCATCTTTAAAGTCTTCAAATTTGCCCATATTATGGGTACGGTCAGATTTTGTAATAAGATAGACTTCAGATGCACCTGAAATTTTAATAGCAGCATTCTGTTCTTTTGCCACATTTTCACTATCGTTAGTACTATCGAGAACAACTCTTTCTTTTTTACCATCAACAACAATAACTTTTGTAAATCCACAGTATCCACCATCTTTTAATTCGCTGTTTTCATAAGATGGATAGTGTGCAATTTGCGCTATATATGTAGCGTCATCATCAACAAGTTTCTTATACTGCATATTGACCTCGTCGCCTCTGCCAAATCCTCGCAGTGACCAACAGTCATCAAGTGAAAGTGTCATATTGATTTTTGAACCGATATTTGATTTTGTAATCTTAGTAATCGTTACATTATCTTCACGGGAAGAGAATGTTGTTCTTTCCCATGTGCCACGGATATCGGTGTATTTTACTCCAACTTCTGCAGTCTCATAATCTGTCCAACGGATATAGTCGCTGTAAAGGTGCTCTTTCATGTTAAATCTTAAAACATGAGCAGGGTGGAAAGCATAAGAAAATGTTCTGTTTCTACCATTTACATCCCATGTGTCATCATAATTTATTACAGCCTGTCTTGCATCGTGAAGTTCACCTGTAACCTCATCAGGTGTATATCGAGGGTCGTTTGATGGCATAAGAAAATTGATATTCTGATAAATATGAGTGTCGTTATATGGTGAACCTGAACAAACAACACCATTTTCGCCATTACCGCTGACCATACCGTCAAACCAACTTATACTGTCTTCAAAATTGTTTGCATAAGCTACAAGTTCTGTATATTCAGTTGCAAAACATTTTGTATGGTCGTTTTTAATCATATTTACATTACCTGCCTTAATAAAATTCACCGTGCCTGGGATTAGTCCGCCCTCCAACACTAAACACAAAACAATACTGATGATAGACCTGATTTTAACTATAAATTTTATCACTGTCTTTCTCCCTTCCCTAATGTTGTATCTACTAATTTAATAATAACATAAACTAAGATTAATAAATACGACATATTTATCTAACAAAATGTCGTGTTTCCGAATATAAAAGTATGATAATATAAGCTTATAAATAGAAGTATTATTTTCATATACATACAGAAAGGAAGAAAACTATGCTTTATGCTATTAAAACTATCCTTGCAACTCTTGTTGCTCTTTGTCTATCAGTCACATCATTTATCGGAAATACTATAATTCCTGAAAAAGTTATGACAGAGTTATATGTCAGCACAACTGGAAGTGATGAAAATATAGGAAGCCACGACAATCCTTTTTTGACTATCGAAAAAGCACAGCAAGAAGTCAGAAAAACAAATGGAAATATGTCTGGAGATATTATCGTTCACATTACAGATGGTACATATGTTTTGGAAAATCCTCTTGTATTTGACGAAAGAGATAGTGCAACAAATGGATATTCTATTAAATATATTGCAGATGGTAATGCTGTTATCAGTGGTGGTCAGGAAATTGAAAATTTCACTTTGTTTGATGCAGAAAAAAATATTTATTCTGCAAAAGTTCCTGAGGGCTTTACATTCCGTCAGTTATATGTAGATGGCGAAAAGATGACAAGAGCAAGAAGCAACACGGATTTTTCAACAAGAATAGTTGGTGCTTCACGCTTTGACGAAAACGGAAATCTTATTCCTGAAAACTTAAACTACGGTGGTGAAGATTCATTAGTTCCTGCAGCATACGGTGAAATATATCTAAATGACGATGAGTTTCAGAATTTCAACAACCTTACAAAAGTTGAACTTCATATTTTAACAGCATGGGTTAAAAATGTGCTTCGAGTT
>JAZLBG010000110.1:0-21315 GCA_045613585.1 Candidatus Fimenecus sp.
ACAAGCTTCTCTGTGCTGGAAGAAGATGTCACCGTTTTCGTGTGAACCACGAGTTGCAGGACGTTCTGGATTAAGAGCATGCTTTCTGAATGCATTAACAGCATCCATGTTTGTCATTTCTTTAAGGTCTTCATAATCCCAAATATCAATCTTCTGAAGTTCATGAGATGTACGGAAACCGTCGAAGAAGTTAAGGAATGGAACACGGCTTTCGATAGTTGCAAGGTGAGCAACAGCACCGAGGTCCATAACTTCCTGTGTATTTGTTTCAGCGAGCATTGCGAAACCTGTCTGACGACAAGCGTAAACGTCTGAATGGTCACCGAAGATGTTAAGAGCGTGTGAAGCTACGCAACGAGCTGATACGTGGAAAACTGAAGGAAGAAGCTCACCAGCAATTTTATACATATTAGGAATCATAAGAAGAAGACCCTGTGAAGCTGTATAAGTTGTTGTGAGAGCACCTGCTGCAAGAGAACCGTGAACAGTACCTGCTGCACCTGCTTCTGACTGCATTTCAGCAACCTTAACCTGTGTGCCGAAAATGTTCTTTCTTCCCTGTGCAGACCACTGGTCAACGTAGTCAGCCATAGGTGAAGATGGAGTGATTGGGTAAATACCAGCTACTTCTGTGAACGCATAAGATACGTGAGCAGCAGCAGTATTACCGTCCATAGTTAATTTTTTTCTAACTATGGGTGTCTTGTTTTCTGCCATTTTTATTTCCTCCTTAATGGAATTGAATATTAAATAAGTACAATAGCATACAATGATATATGCCCACTCATACATTATAAATAATAACACTTTTGTCGTAAAATGTAAAGAGATTTAAGTGTAAAAGTACCTAAAATATAATAAAAAAATTACTGTTTTTGTATATTTTGGGATACATAGAAACGAATGGGCTCATATTCGTTTGACAAAAGGTATAATTTGTTATACAATACATAATGATATTTTATAAATATCTCTATATTTTTATAAGGACGGTTTTGGTCTATGGGCACGGACCCTGGGAGTATTATTATTAAAATAGTAACCCTTTTCGCATTGATTTTTGTCAATGCATTCTTCTCAATGTCAGAAATGGCAATTGTTACTCTTAATGACAACAAAATTGATAAAATGGCATCAGAGGGTAACAAAAAAGCAAAACAGATTCAAAAACTTACTGAAAACACAAGTTCATTTTTATCAACAATTCAGATTGGCGTGACATTGGCAGGCTTTTTAACATCTGCTACTGCGGCTCAATCCTTTGCAGAAATGCTTACAAGTGCAATTGCAAAAACGACAATTGTTGAGATTGTTCCTAAAGGTGTTATAAGCGGGATTTCAACGGTTTTAATCACCCTTGTTATGTCATATTTCTCACTTGTTTTAGGTGAACTTGTACCAAAGAAAGTTGCTATGAATAAGCCAGAAAAAATGGCGTTTATGGCAGCACCAATCCTTACATTTGTTGCTAAGGTTACAAAACCAATCGTTAAATTCTTAGCACTTTCAACTAATGGTGTGCTTCGTGTTATTGGTATTGACCCTCACGCTGACGAGGAAGTTGTTACGGAAGAAGAAATCAGAATGATGGTTGATGTTGGCGGTGAAAAAGGCGTTATCGAAGATGTTCAGATTGAAATGATTAACAACATTTTTGAGTTTGACGACATTGATGTTGCTGATATTATGACTCATCGTACAGATATGATTTGTATTGACGATGATGAGCCACTCAGTGAGGCTGTTAAACTTTCAATTGAAAACGGATTTTCGAGAATTCCGGTTTATGAAGAAGACCCTGACGATATTATCGGTATTGTTTATATCAAGGACTTTCTTAAATATGTTGGAACAAGCCTTCCAAAAACAAAAACTGTTAGGGATATGATGCGACCTGCATATTATGTTCCTGAAACAAAACGTTGTGGTGAGCTCTTTACCGAAATGACAGAAAAACGAGTTCAGATGGCAGTTGTTATTGACGAATATGGTGGAACAGCAGGTATTGTAACTCTTGAGGACTTGCTTGAATCCATCGTTGGTAACATTCAGGACGAGTATGACCACGAAGATGAAGAAATTTCAATCATCAATGACACTGTTTTTGAAGTTGATGGTATTACAGATATTGAAGAGGTTGAAGAGCATATAGGTAAAACTTTCCCTGATGGTGATTATGATACAATCGGTGGATATATTATCAGTGTTCTTGGTTTCTTACCTGAAGATGGGCAGATGAATGAAGTTCAGTTCCAGAATGTTAAATTCACTGTTCTCAATGTTGAAGAACGAAGAATCGGTAAGGTAAAGGTTGAAATTCTTCCAATAGATAAAAAAGAAGAAATTGACGAAGAAAATCTTACTTGGCGTGAGCGTCGCGAAAAACGAAACGAAGAATAAAAAACAATATGGTATGGTAGGGCGGGGTCTTGACCCCGCCGTGATTATATATCAAGGTGAAAATTATGCAAAAAATCAATTACCAAAAACAACTTGATAAGATTATTGAAAATTTAGGGGATAAAGTGCCAACACTTCTTCTCCATTCTTGTTGTGCCCCTTGCAGTAGTTATTGTATAGAGTATTTGTCACAATATTTCAATATTACTGTTTTTTATTATAATCCTAACATTTATCCTGAAGCCGAATATGAAAAGAGAAAAGATGAGCAAAAGCGCTTAATAGGTGAAATGGAAACAAAACATTCTGTTAAAATGCTTGATTGTGACTTCGAAAGTGAAAAGTTTTATGAAATGGCAAAGGGACTTGAAAATTGCCGTGAATGTGGTGAAAGATGTTTTAAATGTTACCGATTAAGACTCCAGAAAACAGCACAAGAAGCAAAGGGGAATGGGTTTGATTATTTCACAACAACTCTTACCATAAGCCCACTGAAAGATGCACAAAAAATCAATGAAATTGGTTTTGAATTAGCAAAAGAAATTGATGTTAATTGGTTGCCATCAGATTTTAAGAAAAAAGAGGGCTACAAACGGTCAATAGAGTTAAGTAAAGAATATAATCTGTATCGACAAGATTACTGTGGATGTGTATTTTCACAAAGAGTTAGATAAATTGTAGTTTGTCTAACTGATATATAGTATTTTTAAGTAACAAATAACCCCACTCTCATATTTGAGAATGGGGTTTTGTTATACATAAATGTATTATTAAGATTTAATCTCATAGAATTTATTTTTAATTTTTTCTTCTGTTGATTTTGCAAAAGTATAACCTAACATATATTCACCTCTGAATGTGTCAAGGTTTTTGTGTGGGTCTGTAATAAATTGATAGTAGTCACACTTGAATTTTGTAGTGTCAATGCTGCGCTGATTTCGTTCGTCAATAAGAATATCAAGAATTCCCGCATCAGAAAGTGAATTTCTTAAACTTCTTAAAACTTTACGGAATAATGATTGTACACTTTCGTCATAATTTCTGTCAGGCCAAAGAATAGAAACTGCTTGTTCTGTACTTACTGAACTGCCTTGACGGTCAACAAGTAACGCCATAAATTCTTTTGCTTTAGCGCTTGAAAAATAAACAGGTTTTTTATTAACAAAAATATCGAAATATCCAAAGGTTTTAATCGCGATTTCGTTTGACGGAGTAACATTTCTAAATGAATCTGCCTTTTCAATTTCCTGAAAAACAGTTTCATCATCATAGGGCTTTAAAACATATCCGATAGCGTTCACTCTGAAAGCATCATAAGCGTATTCTTTAAATCCTGTAACAAAAACAATTTTTGTAAAATTATTAATTTCGTTGATTTTTTTTGCAAGTTCAAGACCTGTCATAACAGGCATTTCAATATCAAGAAAAGCAATATCAATGTCTTGGTTTTCGCTTATGTAAAAGAGCGCTTCAGCAGGATTGTTAAAAACATTTGCTTCTTTTATGCTTGGGTGAGAAAGACATATATCATAAAGCTCTTCAGATGCAATTCTTTCATCATCAACTATCATTATTTTCATATATGTTTATCCTCCACTTTTGGAATTATAATTGTAACACAAGTGCCAACGCCAATTTCACTTTCAATAATGAATTTAGCATTAACCATATTTTCAAGTCTATCACGAACATTGTTAACACCTATATGTGCATGAGTATCACTTGGTGTAAGGTCAGGATTCTGAACATCAAAGCCCACACCATCATCCTGAACTTTAACTATATAATTGTGTTCATCTTCACTTGTTGAAACAATTACAGTTCCGCTGTCAGTTTTCTTTGTTACACCATGTTTTATTGCATTTTCTACAATTGGTTGAACTGAAAGTGCAGGAATAGAGAAAGATGTAATTGGTGTATCATAAACGATGCTCAATTTGTCACCAAAACGTAACAACTCAATGTCACAGTAATGTTTTGTGTGCTCTAATTCGTCAACAAATGGAATAGGGGCTTTTTGTGTAATTGAATCCATATTCCCACGTAAATATCTTGAGAATGAAATAATAGCCTTTTCAGCGGCTTTTGGGTCACGTTTAATAAGATATTTAATAGTGTTAAGTGCATTGTAAAGGAAATGTGGTTGAATTTGTGAAATCATAAGTGAAGTGTTTGCAACTTCAAGTTCTTTTTCAACTTCAGCGGTTTTGAGAGCAGTTTTAAAAATTCGTGAAATTTTTTCAAAATAAATTACAACAAAAGTAATAATGAAAATAGTGAAAGAAATAGGCATAAACTGGCTTGACATAAAATTGATGACACCATTAGTGTAGAAACAGTCAACAAGAATACCTATTGACAGTGTAATATAGCCAGTAAGATAAAGTTTTGCATAAGGTAATTTTCTTACAACACAATTACAGATATTGCTTAAAATTATAATATCAAGTGGTATTGTTGCAGCTTGAATTATAATGTAGTAATATGGGCTGAAAATAATATATGGTAGCACCGCTGCAATAAGAGAAAGCGATAAGAATACAAAACAGAAAACAGCAATAACTTTTTTGTTAATTTTAAGGTCAAGTGTTTCAGAATAAAAAAGTAGTGCCACAAGTTTTATAATAAATGTTGAAACACAAATAATAAGTGTAATATTTTCGTAGTCGATATAAGAGAATAAGAATGAAAAAACAGAATAACCTTCAGTTGAAATCATCATTCTTACAGCAACACAAGCACAAAGTACAGGCAACCACTTTGAACTTAAAATAAACGAACGTTTTACTGAAAATGCAAAAATGAAAAGGCCACAGAAAAGTACAATACCTGTAATTAATGAACGGAAAGTTTGCGCAATCTTTGAGAATGTCATTGTGTATTCAATATTAGAAATAACAGGTGTCATATAAAGTGACGGCATCATATTGCATGTTGCTTCAATAACAATTTCATAAGTATTCTGTGACTCAAATTTAACATTACTTGCAATAAGGTCAAGATTTGCATAAGGTTTTTGGTCAATATATGTACCACTTTGTGTAACTTTTATGCCATTTACAAAAACATTATATGTACCAGCAAAGTGTGGCACATAAACAATAGCATTTTCATACTGAAGATTTGTGATTGTGATTTTATAAGATGCAGTAAATCCATTAGCTTTTGAGAGTGACGTAATAGGCTCAACAATAGGCGTAGGAATTTTGTTTATAGTAGGTGACACATGCTCACGATTACTGATAATATGCACGCCATCATAATATTCCCATTCGCCTGTGAGATAAAGAGTGTAATCTGACTGTGCTTTTGCAAAATTACCTTTTCCATTAATAATTTCAGGAGCACCTGAAACTTGACGGTTAATTCTACCTGCAACAAAAGGGGATGCAACTGCTAACACAGTTACAATAATAGTAATTATAAGAATAATATTAGAGCGTGTCTTCAATTTCATAAAATCCCCTACATACATTTTGAAATTCATAAATTTATTATAAATGAAAATGACTTGTAAAACAAGAGTTTTTATTGACATATTTGCATTATAATTGTATAATTTATTGAATATAAATTTTTATAAAATAGGAGTAGTCTGTATGAAATGGACAGGTCTTAATGAATTAAGAGAAAAATATCTTGCATTTTTTGAAAGCAAGGACCATTTGCGTCTTCCAAGCTTTTCACTTGTGCCACAAGGGGATAAGAGCATTTTGCTTATCAATGCAGGTATGACACCAATGAAAAAATACTTTACAGGGGAAGTAACACCACCACACAACCGTGTTACAACCTGTCAGAAATGTATTCGTACACCTGATATTGAGAATGTTGGTAAAACTGCTCGTCACGGAACATATTTCGAGATGCTCGGTAACTTCTCATTCGGTGATTATTTCAAGCATGAAGCAACAGCATGGGCTTGGGAATTCTTTACAAAGGTTCTTGAAATTCCTGAAGAATTACTCTATGTCAGCGTTTATCTTGAAGATGACGAAGCATTTGACATCTGGACAAAAGAAGTGGGCGTTGACCCATCACATATGGTTCGTTTCGGTAAAGAAGATAACTTCTGGGAGCATGGTGCAGGTCCTTGCGGTCCATGTTCAGAAATCTATTTTGACCGCGGTGCAGATAAGGGTTGTGGTAGCCCTGACTGTAAAGTAGGTTGTGAATGCGACAGATTTATTGAAGTTTGGAACCTTGTTTTCACACAGTTTGAAAATGACGGTAACAACAACTATACTCGTCTTGCAAATCCTAATATTGATACTGGTATGGGTCTTGAAAGACTTGCTTGTATTATGCAGGATGTTGACAATCTCTTCGAGGTTGATACAGTTCAGAATATTATGAAGCATATCATTGATATTTCAGGTATTGAGTATCATAAAGATGCTAAAAAAGATATTTCACTCCGTGTTATTACTGACCATATCCGTAGTACTACATTTATGGTTTCAGACGGTGTTCTTCCATCAAACAGTGGTCGTGGTTATGTTCTTCGTCGTCTTCTTCGTCGTGCAGCTCGTCACGGCAGACTTATCGGCATTGACAGACCATTCCTTTCAGAGGTTTGTGAAACAGTAATTAAGGAAAATGCAAACGCATATCCTAACCTTGTTGAAAAGCAGGACTATATCAAGAAAGTTATTGCTATGGAAGAAGAAAGCTTCTATAAGACAATTGATAGCGGTTTAGGTCTTCTCAACGAAATGATGGCTAACTCAAAGGATAAAGTCCTTTCAGGTGAGGATGCTTTCAAACTTCAGGATACATTTGGTTTCCCAATTGATTTGACAAAGGAAATCGTTGCAGAAAACAATATGACTGTTGACGAGGATAAGTTCAGAGCATTGGTTGAAGAAGCAAGAATGAAGGCAAAATCAGTTAAGCGTGACGGTGCTGAAACAGACTGGAGAAACACAGGCGTTTCATTTAAGGATATCGCAAAAACAGAATTCACAGGCTATGAAGAAAATAATACAGAAGCAACTGTTGTTGCCCTTGTTTCAAATGGTGAAAGAGCAGATTTTGTAGAGTCAGGCGATGCAATTCTTGTTCTTGATAAAACTTCTTTCTATGCTGAAAGCGGCGGACAAGTTGGTGACACAGGTGTTATCACAATTGGTGACAGCACATTTGAAGTTTCAAACACAACAAAAGATGCTGATGGTGTAATTCTTCACCATGGTACACTTAACGGAGATGCTGTGAAAATTGGTGACACTGCAGTAACTGTATATAACGAAGAAAACAGAAAAGCAATTATGAGAAATCATACTGCGGCTCATCTTCTTCAGGCAGCACTTCGTACAGTGCTTGGTACTCATGTTGAACAGGCAGGTCAGCTTGTAGATGCTAATGAAGTTCGTTTTGACTTTACACACTTTACAGGTATGACAGGTGAAGAACTTAAAAAGGTAGAAGAACTCGTTAACGAAGAAATTCTTAATGCAACAGAAATGCTTGTAAAGGAAATGCCTATTGATGAAGCAAAGGCTATGGGTGCTATGGCTCTCTTCGGAGAAAAATACGGTGATGTTGTTCGTGTTGTTAAAGCAGGTGACTTCTCAACTGAACTTTGCGGTGGTACTCATGTTGACAATACAGGCAAAATCGGTCTTTTCAAGATTGTTAATGAATCTTCAGTTGCAGCGGGTGTTCGTAGAATTCAGGCAGTAACCGGTAAAAACGTTCTTAAATATATTGAAGAAAAAAATAATCTTCTTTTTGCAACAGCGGAATGCTTTAAAGTAGGTAATGTGTCTGCACTTCCACAAAAAGCACAGTCAATTGCAAATGACCTTAAAGCAAAAGATAAAGAAATCTCAACTCTTAAAGCAGAAATCAACTCATTTAAAACAGCAGGTATTATGTCAGGGGCTGTTGATGTAAATGGCGTTCAACTCGTAGTTTACTACGGCGGTGAGCTTGATGCTAACGGACTTCGCTCTATGGCAGAAACTGCAAGAGATTCTGCATCTAACACAGTTGCTGTGATTGCTGGTTCAAATGCAGAAAAAGGCACATGTTCATTTGCTTGCGCTTGTGGTAAAGATGCAATCGCTATGGGTGCTCACGCAGGTAATATTGTTCGCGAAGTTGCTAAGGTTGCAGGTGGTTCAGGTGGCGGTAAACCTGATATGGCTATGGCAGGCGGTAAGGAAATCTCAAAAATTGATGACGCTTTAATGTCTGCTAACGAAATTCTTAAATCAATGCTTAAGTAAGGAGAAATCGTTATGGATTGTCTTTTTTGTAAAATAGCAAATGGTGAAATTCCATCAAATAAGGTTTATGAGGATGAAAAAATCCTTGCATTTCATGATATTGCACCACAATCAGATGTGCATGTTTTGGTAATTCCAAAAGAACATATTGCAAGCAGTGCAAATGATGTTACTTTAGAAAATTGTGAAACAGTTGGTTACATCTTTGCTAAAATTCCTGAAATTGCAAAAATGTGTGGTGTTGATAGTTATAGAATTATCAACAACTGTGGTGAAAAAGCAGGACAAACTGTAAAACACATTCACTTCCATATTTTAAGTGGAGATAATATTTCAGGTAAAATGGTGTAAAGGAGTGTTAAGTATGAAAAGACCAATGGCAACAATTGGCTTTTCAATGCTTTTAGTGTCACTTCTTGTAACAAATATAAATTTTAAAATATCCGTTGCTCTGTTAATCGGGGCAACGGTTGTTTTTTGCTTTTTTATAGTGTTTAAAAAGTTAAGAAAATATAAATTTGCAATATTTACTCTTTTTGCAGTTATAGTTTATATTATATCTTTCATAATTACTCAAAATACTTATATAAAAGCTGAAAATAAATATAAAGAACAAGTTAAAATCAGTGGTGTAGTATGCCAAACACCGCAAGAAACCGACTATGCATTCACTTATATAATAAAGCTTGATAACGAAAATTACAAAATTCGTTATGTTTCAGAAGATAATAAGATGTTTTGTGAGGGTGATATAGTTTCAGGTGTTGTAAAAACAAGTAACGAGCAGTTTGTTGATGCATTTTTTGAAAACTCACTATCTTCAAAAATTTATTTTAATTTTTTTGAAAGTGAAGATGTTTTTCTATATAAAACGGGAGATATAAATAAGTTTTATCAAAATATATGGGCAGTTAAGTCTTGGTTTTCTGAAATTGTTGATACATATTTGCCAGGTGAAAGTGGGGCAATTGCAAAAGCGATGACCATTGGCGATAAGTCAGAAATAAAAGATACAACAATAGATTATTTTAACTATTCAGGTACAGCTCATTTACTTGTTATTTCAGGATTACATCTCACTTTATGGTCTATAGGATTAATGAATTTTGTAGAGAAATTTTCAAAACTTCGCAAATATACTGCGCCTATAGGGCTTTTATGTTTGTTAATGTATTCAGCGCTTACGGGATTTAGTGTTTCAGTTATTCGTGCAGGTGCTATGATTGGTATGGTACTTTTAGGCAAGGCTTTACATCGTGATGCAGATAGCATCAATTCAATTGGCGTGGCGATAGCGTTTATACTTACATTAAATCCATATGCAACTTTTTCAAGTGCACTTTGGTTTACAACACTCTCGACGCTTGGAATACTCGTGGTTGCACAGAAAGTTATGTTGCGGATAAAAGAGAATAAATGGTATAAAAAATTAATGCAGAACAGTTTGGTTTCTGTTGTTATAAACACTTTTGTTATAAGCGTTTCAACTACAGTTTTTACATTACCCATATTTATTGCAAAATTTAATGTTCTTCCTATAATGTCATTTGTGTCAAATATTTTAATGATAGATTTCTCCCTTGTATTAATGGTGCTAACTGTTATTGGTATGGTATTACATTCAACGGGATTATTCTTTATAGCTGATGTGATTTTTACAGTTGTAGGGTCAATAAGCAACTTACTAAAGATTTTTGCAGAAAAAATAGGGCAATTGGATTATTCAACTATATCTATAAGTCATAGATATTTTGCATGTTTTATTGTATTTGCACTTGTGGTTATTTCAATTGCTTTTTTAATAAAGAAATATAGGAAAATACTACTTAAAAGTTCAGCCGTAGCGCTTGCTATAATATTTACTTTGTTAACACTGTATTGTAACAGTTATGATTACAATACACCGTCAATAGATGTGGTGTTTACTGATTCTACGCCTATACTTATGGTAAATTATAAGTGTGAAAGTGTAGTTGTAAATCCAACGTCAACAAAATATGAAAATGCTATTATGAGAAAACTTAATACTCATAATAAAAAAGTTGTTGATAATATTCTTATAACTGAAAATACCGATTATACACCATCATATCTTATAGATTTTTATAATAGGTTTAATGTGAAAAATACGTTTTTCTGTTACAATGCACCTACAGTATTTGAAGAAGTGTCACAAAGCAATATAAAAAAACTTGTGATAGGTGAAAATGTAAAAATCAATGCAGAAAATTATAAAGAAATGCTTGAAATAACATATGGTAATAAGCGCCTTGTTATGATTGACAGTGAAAATGCAGAAAATCTATTTGAAAAAATACAAGATTATGATATAATTATTTTGTATGGTAAAAATGCATTTACAATTAAAGAATGTATAGAAAATAAAAATTCTGACGCAAAAATTTATGTGTCAGAAGATATGAAACAATATTCATTTTATTTTATTTGACAGGAAGAAAATTATGGCATTGATTTATGAAGCCGAATTGAAAAGGCAAATCAGAGAAAAAAATATGTCAAACTGTTATCTTTTCTATGGTAGTGAAGATTACTTAAAGCAGTTTTATACAAATAAAATCTGCTCAAAGTTTGTAACGCCTGGTAGCGAAACATTCAGTTTGCGTAAATATGATGGTAAAGAAAACACTCTCGACGAAGTTTTTGAGGGTGCTCAGTCGATGCCTTTTATGAGTGATTATTGTGTTGTGGTTGCTCATGATTTCCCTCTTGATGCTCCTACGAATGACCAAAAAGAACAGATTTTAGAGTTTCTTCAGAATATTCCTGATACATCAATCACAATTTTCTGGATGGATGGTATTGAACTTACAAGCAAAAAAGGTAAGTGGGCAATAGATAACTTTACAAAATATGCAACTGCAGTGAATTTTGCAAAGGCAGAAGGCAGAGAACTTCGAAAAATCCTTTGTGCCTATGCATCAAAAAATGGTTGCATAATGAATGATAGTGTTGCTTCATATTTAATTGAACTTTCAGGTGACAGTCTTAATGTGCTTTTTAATGAAATTCAAAAGGCTTGCAACTTTGCAGGGCAGGGTAATGAGATTGCTCGTGAGCATATTGATAGCGTGGCAGTACGTTCATTAGAAGCAAAAGTTTTTGATTTATCAAAACTTATACTTAACCATAACGCCCAGGGTGCCCTTGAACTTTTGCATACTCTTATGATGCAAAAAGCTGAGCCAATTGATATTTTTGGCGTAATACTTACAGCTTTTGTTGATATTTACAGAGTAAAAACATCTGTAACAGCAGGCGAAACTGTTATGTACCCTGCAAAAATTTTTGATTACAAAAATAAAGATTTCAGACTTACAAACAGTAATCGTTTTGCTAAAAATCTTACAGATGAGCAGATTCGTGAATGCTTTGATTGCTTCGCAGAAGCCGATAAGGCACTTAAAAGCTCTGCACAGTCAGGTGAGCTTATTCTTGAAAAACTCATAGTGCGCGTTTCGCTTATAATAGCAAGGTGAGTTTATGATTAAAATTAAAGAAGCAGTTATAGTTGAGGGTAAATACGATAAAATAAAACTGTCGGCAATCATTGACACAGTAATCATTGAAACCGACGGTTTTGCTGTGTTTAAAGATAAAGAAAAACAAAAGTTAATACGATTTTTAGCCGAAAAGCGTGGGATTATTATAATGACAGACTCTGATTCGGCAGGCTTTAAAATCCGTAATTTTATAAACGGTATTACTAAAAGTGAAAATATTAAAAATGTTTATATTCCTGATATTTATGGCAAAGAAAAGCGAAAAACAGAAGCTTCAAAAGAGGGTAAACTAGGTGTTGAGGGTATGAAAACTGAAATCATTTTGTCAGCACTCAATAAAGCAGGAGTTTTGTGTGACGAAAACGAAAAAACAGAGCATCGCGAAATCACACATACCGACTTTTTTGAAGATGGTATTTCAGGGGTCGAAAACAGTAGTGAGCTTCGTAAAAAGTTAGCAAAGCAACTTCAATTACCAGAACGAATTAGTTCTTCTGCGCTTCTCAAAATAATCAATGTTTATATGACATACGATGAATATAAAGAGGCAGTTACAATAGCAAAGCATAATTTGTCATAAATTATGTATAAAGTGTAAAATTTTAATTATTAGTTTGAAAATTCAAAATAATATGATATAATTAAAATGTATATTTATAAAACCTAAGAGATTGAGGTAAATAAAATGAGTCATCAAAGCCGATTTCCAATAAATGAACCTTTTTATGAAGTTCGTCAAGTTAAAGATTTTAAGGACTTAATCGATCAATGTGAAAAACTTTTTTCAGAGCGTCCTGCATATAAACTTAAGAATAAAGACGGTGTTTATTATGAGGTAACTTATAAGAATTTCCGTCACGCAGTTTATTATCTTGCAAACACACTTATTAAAGATTCTTATTCAAGAGAACATATTGCAGTAGTAGGTGCAAACTCATATAAATGGGCAGTCACATACCTTGCAGTTACTTGCAGTAATAATGTTATTGTACCTGTTGATAAAGAATTGACTATTGATAATATTATTGATGTTCTTAATGATTCAGATTCAACAGTAATTTTTGGTGATAAAAAATATATTAAATCACTTGTTGAAAGAAAAGATGAACTCGTTGAAGGCTTTAAGTTTATCTGTTTTGATGATGAACAAATTGATGGCGCAATCAATTACGAAGAATATATTGATATAGGCAGAAAACTTTATAGAAGT
The DNA here is from genome assembly GCA_045613585.1 of Candidatus Fimenecus sp. GTDB lineage: Bacteria > Bacillota > Clostridia > Oscillospirales > Acutalibacteraceae > Fimenecus. The sequence continues at coordinate 13,365 of JAZLBG010000110.1, forward strand.
GGCAAAAAACTTCTTAATGATGTTGTCATCGACCCTGAAGCAATGACAGCACTTCTCTTTACATCTGGCACAACAGGTGTTTCAAAAGGCGTTTGTTTAAGTCAGAAAAATATTTGTGCGGTTATTCATGGCGCAGCAGGTTGTATTAAAATTACTGAAGAAGACCAGCTTCTTTCAATTCTTCCTATTCACCACACTTATGAATGCACAATCGGTTTCCTTTATATTATTTATTGTGGTGCTTGTATCGCATTCTGTGATGGTCTTCGTTATATAACAAAGAACTTCAAAGAAGTAAAGCCTACTGCATTTATTACTGTTCCACTTCTCATTGAAAAAGTTCACGCTAAAATTATGAAGAAGATGGAAGAAAAAACTGCAGGTAAACTCATTTTTAAAGTCGGTAAATATGCATCAATTTTAAGTAAAGCGGTTGGTATTAAAGACCTTGACCGTAAACTATTCTCTGAGGTTATTGAAACATTTGGTGGCAGACTTCGTCTTATTGTTACAGGTGCAGCTGCTCTTGACCCTCGTGTTGCAGAAGATATTATGCATATGGGTATTGACCTTTATATCGGCTATGGTCTTACAGAGTGTGCACCACTTGTTATGTGTAATAATGACAGACTTATGCTTCCTGACTCAATTGGTACACCAATTCCAAGCGTTGAGGCATTTATTCACGACCCTGATGATTTAGGTGTTGGCGAAATCTGGGTGCGTGGTCCAATGGTTATGTCAGGTTATTATAAAAATCCTGAAGCAACTGCACAGGTAATTACTCCTGATGGTTGGTTCAGAACAGGTGACCTTGGTACTTGTGACCGTCATAATTGCTATAAGATTACAGGTAGAAGTAAAAATGTTATCGTTACTAAAAATGGTAAAAATATTTTCCCTGAAGAAGTTGAACATTATCTCAATACAAATCCAGTTATTGAAGAAAGTCTTGTTTTCGGTGATGATGTTGATGACGAAACTTATGTAAGCGCATCAATTTATCCTAACTATGAGCAGATTAAGAACAACTTGAAGCGTCAAGATATTACAAAAGAAGATGTTCAGAAATCTGTTGAAGAAGCAGTTAAAGATGTAAACAAGAAACTTCCTAAATACAAGAAAATCAGAAACATTGAAATTCGTGACGAAGAGTTTGAAAAGACAACAACAAAGAAGATTAAGCGTCACGCAAATCTCAAGAAAAAGAATAATATAGAAACAGAAGAAAAAACAGAGGAATAATATAATGATTTTAGGTTATGGTAATAACGAAGAATTTTCTAATGGTACAAAAGTGTTGGCTCTTATGGCGTCACCTAGAAAAACCGGTTACACAGCGAAACTTTTAGGAACACTTCTTCGTGAATTCCCAAAAGGTACAAATATTGAAATTGTAAATCTTTATGAGCTTAATCCTGTGCCATGTAATGCTTGTGGTTATTGCAAAGCAGGTAACGGATGTTCAAAAAAAGATTTAGAAGAATTTTTCAAAAAGTTTGAAACTGCTGATATAATTGTGTTTGCAACACCAATCTATTTTATGGGTGTGCCAGCACCATTCAAGGCTCTCATTGACCGTTTTCAGCGTTATTATGAGGCTCGTTTCCGTCGCAATATGAAACACCCAATTGAAAAAACACGTAAAGCAGTACTTATTGTTACAAGCGGTAGTGATGGTGAAATTGGCTTTGAAGTTATTAAACATCAACTTTTACAGGCATTTACAGTACTTAATATTGAACTTAAAGGCTCAATGCTTGCAAGAAATACTGATAAGTGTGGTGTTGATAAAACAGATGTTGACAGAGCCGCAGCATTATATAGGAGTGTTAGATAATGGCAGTAATTAAAGTTAATCTTGATAATTTTGCAGAAGAAGTTTTAAGAGCAGAAAAACCTGTGCTTCTTGATATGTATGCAGATTGGTGTGGCCCATGTATGATGATGGCACCAGAGCTTGAAGCTTTTGCAGAAGAGAATGACAATATAAGGGTTTGCAAACTCAATGTTGATGAGGCAACTGATTTAGCCCTTACATTTGGTGTTATGAGTATTCCTACTGTTCTTCTTTTCAAAAACGGACAAGAAGAAAAACGCTTTGTAGGTGCAAAAGAAAAACACCAAATTGCAGAATTCGTAGAAGAATAAAATAAAACGGTGAGCGAAGTGTTCACCGTTTTTTGATGCAGAATTCCAAATGTTTATTTGTAGGGGCGATTCAGGAATCGCCCGAATAATTGTCAACTATAAATCTGACTTTTCCAATTTTATTATCAAGATAATGGTTTCCATCTTCTAATTGTACTTTTGTAACTAGTTTTTCATAGGAAAGGCTTTCTTCTGAAATACGAATAGGAACCATATTTTTACAAAGCCCATGCCAATCAAGTTCAATCTCATTTTTCATTATACATTTGTCATCTTTTTGATAAATGCATAATCTGTTGTAACATTTCATAACTATTTTCCCTTTAAAATAAGTAGTGCACTTGTATAGGTGCAAAAATATACTATCATAAGGGTAAAATAATGTCAAGAAATTTGTTCTTATTTAAGTGCAAGGTGACATTATGAACTGGATTTACGATAAAGAAATCGGCAATAGAATAAGATTAATCAGAGAACAAGTGTCTATGACACAAGACCAATTGGCTGCGAAATTGCAAACAATGGGGTGTGATATTACACGAAGCTCGGTTGCGAAAATTGAGGTTGGTCAAAGACACATTTATGCTGATGAATTAAAATATATTAAAGAAATTTTAAAAGTTTCTTTTGAAGATTTATTTTATTAAAAATAAAACGATACAGAGTTTGTGCTCTGTATCGTTTTTTTGCTTTTTAGTGTATTTAATTATTGTTTAGTGATTTCTCTTTATCTTTCTTTAAGAAAGGTATCATTGGAATAAATATAAGTGCTGCAACAACGGCTGCCCAAAGGAACATAGCTTCTGTTGGAAGCACTTTTTCAGCACCATTTTCCATATATGTAATATCGGAATTTTTTGATGCAATATTACCAAGTGTAGGGCCGATAATTCTTGGTATAAAAAACAAAAATATCATTCTGATACCCTGAAAAAGTCCAACCTTATCTTTAGGAATATTATCACGGACAGTTGCGCCGAATTGAATCATAATAATGATATATCCAATAAGTGCTGGAGTAAGAGCTATGATAATACCTATAATATTCTTTGTTGAAGAAATAATTAAAAGACCTGCAATCAAACAAAGGACACTTGGAATAAATGATGCCGCTTTATTCTTTTTATAAGCCCTCATAAGAGTTTTAACACCGAAAAGAACAATAATAATTGCGATTATTGCTATAAAAAGAACACCTACAGAAAGAGGCTCATCACTTTTATTTGCCGGAAGAACAACAGAACCTAAATAAATGAAAAGATAAGGGTAAAATACTTGGAATGCGCAGTTGAAAAGACAACCGCAAGAAAGCATTAAATAAAGATTGCTGTTTTCTTTAATAGTACTTGGCTTAAACCCATAAAAAAGGTCTGCCCAATAACTTGATTTTTCACTTTTTTTATTTGTTGTGTTTTGAAGATTTACTGGATTTTCAATAAGTACAAAACCAAGAGCACCTATAACAATAGCAAGTACACCTAAAATAATAAAAATATCACTATAATCTTTTTGCCCTAATTGTGCACTTGAAACCAAAGAAACAATAACGCTTGTTGCAACAAATCCTATAATTGTAAATGCTGTTTCAATTTTTGTAGATGTTTTAGGTGTTGAAACATCAGTAACCCATGAATTGAATGCAGCATCACTGGTAGAAGAGCGCAAAAACGCCAAAATAAGTGAGAAAATAATAACAGTTATAGCAGTAATAGTGACAATTTCTGACATTTCACTTAATCCAAAAATTCTTGCAATTTTTCCACCTCTTGCAAGACTGAAAAACAACATAGCAACACCCCATATGATATAACCAAATGAGATAAAGAGTTTTCTGTTTTTCATTTTCTCACAGAGAGTCCCCATAACAAAGGTGCTAATACCTGATACCACAGCCGATAATGAGGCAATAAGGTTAATAGTGTCAGTCAATGTGAGTGCTGCGCCCATTGTACCATGCTTAAAAACAGTGTTATTCAGATAAAGACCAAGATACATAGACTCAACGTTAGCAGCAATTGAACCTATAAACATAAAAAGGAGTAGCGCTAACCAGATGCGCAGTCGCCTTTTTTTATTGCGCATAATTTCACCTCGTTGTGTATTCGTTTTAAATGTCAAAAACGCCATATTTCAGGCGCTTTTGATATTTTTTATTTTTCTTTTTTCATATTCTTGATAAGAGCAATCATTGGAATGATTAAGAAGATTGCAACAACACCAGCATAGAGGAATATTGCTTTGGTAGGAAGAACATCTTCAGCACCTGATGTATTCTTTGTTGCAATATTACCAAGTGTAGGACCAACAACCATTGGAATAAGCACTGTGAATACCATTCTGATGCCTTGGAATAAACCAACATTGTCTTGTGGTGTATAGTCACGTACGCTTGCACCAAGTTGAATTGTAAGCACAAGGTAACCAATAAGTACAGGTGCAATACCAATAATAATTGTCATAATATGTGTTGATGTTGAAAGAATGAAAAGACCTGCAATAAGAAGCACTGAGCTTGTAAGGAATGTTACAGGCTTATTTTTCACAGCAACTTTCATAAGAATTACAATACCTGCAATAATTGTTGCAACTGAAATAACTGCAGGAGCAATTACACCAACTGAAAGAAGGTTTATATCTGCATTTGCAGGAAGTACAACTGAGCCTAAATAAATAATAAGATATGGGAAGAATACCTGGAATGCACAGTTAAAAATACAGAAAGCAGAAAGAATTAAGTAAAGGCTACTATTTTCTTTAATAACACTTGGTCTAAAACCATAGAAAAGGTCTGCCCAGTAGCTTGTGTCTGATTTCTTTTCAGCATTTTCAAACTTTTTAGGGTTATCAATAAGGAATACACCAGCAACACCGACAACTGCAACGAAAGCACCCATACCAACAAAGAATGTGCTGTATGAAATTGTGCCGCCCTGTGCCATTGAGCCAACTACCATAATTACGCCCATTGCAAGGAATCCCATAAATGTTGATGCTGTTTCAACTTTTGGACGAGATTCAGGAGTTGTAACGTCAGTAACCCAAGCATTAAAAGCAGAGTCGTTACTTGTTGAACCCATAAATGTCATTATAACGTCCATTACAATAACAACCCATGCAGTTGCTGTAATAATTTCGCCTGGCTCTGAAAGTCCGAATATTTTTGCAATATTATCTTTTGTAATAAAACCAAAAAGTGCAGTAACAATACCCCAAGCAATATAGCCGAATGAGATAAATGCTTTACGGTTTTTAAGTTTTTCACTGAGAGTACCCATAATGAATGTTGTTACAACCGCTGTAATTGCAGAAAGTGTAACCATTATGTTAACAGCATCAGTAAGTGTAAGAGATGCGCCTAAAATACCTTCGTTATAAACACAGTCATTTAAGAATGTGTTAAAATACATATTTTCAACGTTCCAAGCAAGCAAACCCATAAACATAAAAAGGAGAATGCCAGTCCAGACACGTTTTGAAAGTTTTCCATTGTTATTCATTTTAATTACCTCTTATTTGAAATAGTAAACTCTGCACTCATAAGGACGAGTTACGAAAGAGTTCTTTGTAACTGGAGTAAGTTTGTAGTTAGCAAGAACAAGTTCACCTTTTGAAAGGTCAATTCCTGCAGGAGCCTCAAAATTAACACTCTTTTCAGAGAATGAGCAAACTACAAGGATTTTTTCACCATTAAGATTTCTTTCATAAACAAAAAGCTTGTCGCTATTCTTATAGTGTTCTTTGTAATCACCATAAATTGCAACTTAGTGTTCTTTACGGAATTTAAGAAGTTTACGATAGTAATTAAGAATTGAGTTTTCGTCTGCTTCAGCCTGTGCTACATTGATTTCTTTGTAGTTTTCATTAAGATTAAACCAAGGCTCAACTGTTGAGAAACCTGCATAATCACTATCATCCCATTGAACAGGAGTTCTTGAGTTTTCACGAGAACCTGCATTTGCCATCTTAAGGAATTTTTCACCCTTAATACCGATTTTAGCAAATGTTTTCTGGTTGTTGAATGTCATCATATCTTTGAACTCGTCAATTGACTTGAGTTCAATGTTTGTCATACCAATTTCCTGACCCTGATAGATGAAAGGAGTACCCTTTTGTAAGTAGCACATAGTTGCAAGCATTTTTGCACTTTCAACTCTGTATTTAAGTGAGCCGTAACGGTCAACAATTCGTGGGTGGTCGTGATTTTCAAGATAAAGTGTGTGCCAGCCCTTTCCATTCATAGCGTCATACCATTTCTGATAACACTTTTTCATCTTTTTAAGGTTGAATGGAGTCTTCATCCAGTCTGTCATAAAGCAGTCTGCTTCAAGATGGTCAAAACTGAACATTGTTTTAAGTACCTGAGTTTCACCCTCAGTAACAAAACGAAGAACTTTTTCAGGTGTAATAAGTGGGCCTTCACCAACTGTAAAGCAATCGTATTTTGAAAGAACATCATCATGGAATTCTTTAAGATATTCATAAAGATGTGGGCCACAGTTGTAATGTTCCATACCGCAAGCTACCGGAATTGGAATAGCATTAGGAAGACCTTCACGCTTTGAAATATATGTAATAACGTCTTCGCGGAATCCGTCAACGCCCATATCAAGCCAGAATTTCATAACATTCTTAACTTCTTCACGGACTTTTGGGTTATCCATATTTAAGTCAGGCTGACCTTTTGTGAATACATGAAGATAATATTCGTCAACCTCAGGCACATATTCCCAAGCACCGCCTTCAAATGTTGAAAGCCAGTTGTTAGGTGGTTTTTTACCATTTTTGCCTTTACCTTTTCTCCAGATATAATAATCGTGATAAGGATTATCAACGCTCTTGCAAGCTTCTTTGAACCAGTGATGTTCAGTTGATGTGTGGTTAACAACAAGGTCCATAAATACTTTCATACCACGCTCGTGACAACCATTAAGCACCTTTTTAAATGTTTCCATATCGCCATATTCAGGGTTAATGTCCATATAATCGGCAATATCATAACCGTAGTCAGCGTTAGGTGATTTAAAAAGTGGTGAAAACCAAATAGCGTCAATACCTATTGATTTAACGTAGTCAAGTTTTTCATAAATACCCTCAAGGTCACCAATACCGTCACCATTGGAATCTTTAAAACTACGAGGCCAAATCTGGTAAACGACCATTTCTTTGTACCAAGCTTTGTTCATAAAATAACACCCCTATTTGTTATTGAAATATATACACATTAAGTATAACATAGAAAAACCTTAAAAACAATTATATTTATAAAAAATAAAGAAGAAAGAATAAAGAAAAAAGAATAAAATCGGGTCTGCGACGCGATTTTAGATTTATACTTGGCAACGCAGTTCCTTTTCTATTCTTTATTCACTATTCTTTATTATTTTATTTTTATTCTTCTTTTGCAAACATTTCTTTACCTACGTGGCATAAAGGACATTCAAAATTATTTGGTAAATCCTCAAATTTTGTGCCAGGAGTTATGTCCATTTCAGGACACCCTGCATTTTCATCATACATCCAGCCACAGACTTCACATACATAAACCATATAAACACCTCACTTAAGATTTTTAGTAGTTTATGTATGAGTTTTAATTATATTCATTTTAAAGTTGTAAAGATAAATTGGAGTTTGTCTAACAGAATGCAAAGCGCAAAATGCAAAGCGCAAAATTTCGGAACTGCGTTGCAATTATAGAAGTTTCACAAAGAAAAGGACTCTTGTAGGGGCAGGTCTCCTGTCAAGAGTATGATTGTATACAGTAGTGCAAGATGATTGTATACACATTACAATCTAGAAA
>JAZLBG010000111.1:0-4860 GCA_045613585.1 Candidatus Fimenecus sp.
CTTTTTAGCTCTTTACTTCTTTTTAACTCTTTAAAACGCTTAGCGTTTCTTTAACTCTTTTGTTATCCAAAAGAATTACTGTTTCTTGTATCTTCTGTCGAGTACTTTCATACCCTCAAAGAATCTACAGGGTTCCTTTTATTATCTCGTCGTTGTTTAATTTTCAAGGTTCAGTCTGTCCAACCCGATTTTTGCGGGTGGAGTTTCATTATACCAAAACTCTGCGAGCTTGTCAACAGTTTTTTTTAAACTTTTTTAAGTTTTTTGCTGTTGCACTCTGCTCTCTCGCAGACAGCTTGCATATAATACCACATCAAAAAGCACTTGTCAACAACTTTTTTGAAAATTTTTAAAATTTTTTAAAATTATTTTTTTCAAACTATATATTATTGTATATAGTATATTGCACAAGCACAAATACACTTGCTATTTGAATAAAAAATCTTTTGGTGGCAAACATAATATTGAATACAATACTCGGAGTGATAAATAAAGTGAATACACAAAAAGAACTGCGAAGCAAAAAACACGTTTTATGGCAAATAGTAGCTATTATTCTTGTTAATGTATTAGTTATTACCGCTATAGCATACACATACAATGAAAGTGCACAAACTTTATCTCAATTAGGCTCACGTAGTCAGGAAGTACGACAAATTCAGAGCAAATTACGTGAGCTAGGTTTGTATTCTGGCTCAGTTGATGGAATTTACGGAACTACAACGCAAAAAGCGGTACGACAATTTCAGAAAAATTGTGGAATTACAGCAGATGGTATTGCAGGACGTAAAACATTGTTATATTTAGGGCTTGGTACAGGTGGTGGTTCATCAACCGGCGGATACAGTTCAAGTGACATATATCTTCTTGCAAGAATTATCGGTGCAGAGGCACGAGGTGAAAGTTACGTCGGGCAGGTTGCTGTTGGTGCTGTAGTATTGAACAGAGTCCGACATTCTTCGTTCCCTGACTCTATTGCAGGTGTTGTTTATCAATCCGGTGCTTTCTCAGCAGTACGTGACAGTAACTGGAGTGTACCACCTGATGATACCGCAAAAAAAGCTGCACGAGATGCGATTAATGGATGGGACCCAACGGGTGGCGCTATATACTATTATAATCCAGCAAAAACAAGTAACCAATGGATTAGAAAACGACCCGTTATAACAACAATAGGAAGTCATGTATTTTGTAAGTAGTTGAAGATTTCAAATATAAAAAAATGGCGGGATCAAATCTCCCGCCTTAATTATTTGGTATTTAATTATACTTTTACACCTTTAACAACTTTATATGTTTTTCCGTTGTGTTTTACATTACCTGTATATGATGTCTTTACACCATTCTTTACATAATACCATTTACCATCTGTGTGTTTTACAAGACCATTAAATGATGTCTTTACACCATCTTTTACATAATACCATTTGCCATCTGTGTGTTTTACAAGACCTGTATAACTTGACTTAACACCATCTTTTACGTAATACCATTTGCCATTGTATTTAACAAGACCATTAAATGTTGTTTTAACACCATTCTTTACATAGTACCATTTGCCATCAGTGTGCTTTACAAGACCGGTGTAACTTGACTTAACTCCATCTTCTACGTGATACCATTTGCTATTGTATTTAACAAGACCATTGAATGTTGTTTTAACACCATTCTTTACATAGTAGTATTTACCGTCTGTGTGTTTTACAAGTCCTGTATAAGTCTTGTTTAATTCACCATTTTGCATATAGTACCATTTTGTACCATATTTACTTAAGCCTGTGTAGTTAAAAACAACAACGCCTTCGCTTATGTGATACCATTCATCTTTATATTTTATAAGGCCTATATACTCTGCATCACCAACGCCATTTTCAACAAAATAACTTTTGCCATCTTGCTCATAGAATCCAGTGTAACTGTTATCTTTCTTGCCATTTGTCATGCAGTACCATTTTTTATCATACTTACTTATACCTGTGTAATTGAAAATAACAACGCCTTTATTTATATGATACCATTCGCCGTCTGTATGTTTTACAAGACCAATATATGATTTATCAACTACACCATCTTTTACACAATACCATTTGCCATTAGTATGCTCAATAAAGCCTGTGAAGCTTTCGTCAATACCTCCATCACCCATATAATACCAATCACCATAAATCTCATAAAGACCTTTGTAATTTAATGGATAAAATTGATTTCCATTTTCTTTTGCACTTTTTTCAGCCGCGGTATCTGTATAGCCCACAATCATAACATTTTTGTGAAAAGCACTTTTACCAACATATGCAACAGTTTTTGAAATTGTTACATCCTCCAATTTGCTACTGTTAGCAAAAGCATAATCACCAATACCTTTTAAAGATTTTGGTAAACCGATAACCTTAGCATTAGATGACTTATTGAAAGCATAATCAGCAATAACTGTTGTTCCTTCTTTTATGTTATATTCACCACTATATTCACAGCAAATAAGAACTGTGCCAAGATAAAGATATTCAAGAGTTGGGGCTAAAACATCTTCCCAAGAAAAAGTTGGGCCTACATTTGAACTTCCAACGCCTGAATTGTTATCTCCCGCAGTTCTTTTTAATTTCCAATTTCCTTTATTGTTATAATAAGCAGTATTATAAATCGCTTTTCTACCTATATGAACAATTGTATTTGGCAAATTTATAGTTGCAAGGTTTGTACAGTTTTCAAAAACAGAGTCACCAACATCTTCAATACCTTTGCTTATTACTGCCTTTTTAATAGTTTTATTATTTTTAAAAGCATTGTTTTTAATAGCTTTTACAACTTTACCATCAATTTTATCTGGAATTGTAATTTCTGTAGATGTTCCACTATAGCCAGTGATGTTTACATAATTGTTAACAACTTCATATGTGAAACCATTGTATTCCAAAGCTGAAGAAAATATTGCAAACGGAAACATACATAATAATGTTGCCATTGCAATAAGTATCGATACAAATCTTCTCACGATTCATCATCCTTTCAGTAATATAGTTATATTTTAACATCATTAAGATGATTTTGCAATAATATAAAAATTTTTACAAAAAAATGGCGGGATTTTACTCCCGCCATCATTGTTTATTTATGCTTTTACGCCTTTAACGACTTTATATGTTTTGCCGTTGTATTTTACATTGCCTGTGTATGATTTATCAACAACACCCTTGTTTACATAGTACCACTTGCTATTGTACTTGCAAAGACCTGTAAATGATTTATCAACAACACCCTTGTTTACATAGTACCATTTGCTGTTGTACTTGCAAAGGCCTGTGTATGATTTATCAACTACGCCCTTGTTTACATAGTACCATTTGCTGTTGTACTTGCAAAGACCTGTGTATGACTTATCAACTGCACCATCTTCTACGTAATACCATTTGCCATTATACTTGCAAAGGCCTGTATATGATTTGTCAACTACGCCATTCTTTACATAGTACCAAATTCCGTTGCTGTGTTTTACAAGACCATTCTTACTTGCAACCACTTTGCCGCCTTCTACATAGTACCATTTACCATCTGCGCGTTTTTCTAAACCATTCTTGCCCCATACAGCATAAAGAGTTGTATCTGCATCAGTTGTAAAGTTGTCGCCTGTAAAATATGTTGGTGTTTTAGCACTTGCAGTTGTTGCCCAACCTAAGAATGTATAACCTTTTCGAGAAGGCTTTGCTGTTCTTAACACAAGGTCTGAACCATAATCCTTTGACTGTGCATAAACTACATCCGCACCATCGTTAACATCATATGAAACTGTATAAACTTTACCAAATACAAATGAAATTACTCCAATATCATTAGAATTATTATATTTAATTCTGAAACGATATGTTGTACCTGCAGTCATATCATACTGCATTCTGAAGTTTCTACCTTCACCAGATTCATCGTCATCTTCAAGCAATGTGCCTAAAGAATTGTACATATATACACGAGTATCTGCATCAGATATAGAATAAATTACATATGTGCCACTTTCTTTTGGTGTAAATGTAAAGTACTTTGACTGTCCAGCTTCAGTTATTATTGTACTATTATAACTATTTGCGCCTAATACTACATCTTTTTCCCAAACTGCATAAAGAACTGTATCTGCATTATCTGTAAAGATATCGTTTGGACGATATTCTGCAGATGTTGCATCTGCCTCTGTTGCCCAGCCCAAGAAAGCATAGCCTGAACGAGTTGGCTCTATACCATTTATAGAAACTGCATAACCATATGTTTTTATTACACTTGCAGGTGCACCTGAACCGCCGTTTGCATCATATGAAATTACAAATGTGTTTGCAACCCAAACTGCATAAAGAATTGTATCTTCATTTGCTTTGAATGTTGCTCCTGCTGTATATGTTGCAGTTGTTGCAGTTGCTTTTGTTGCCCAGCCTAAGAATACATAACCTTCACGAGTTGGAACTTTATTGCTTAAAACCAAATCAATACCATATGTCTTAATTTGATCTGCTGGTGCATTTTTACCACCATTTGCATTGTATGTCACAGCGTATGTGTTAATTTCCCATACTGCATAAAGTGTTACGTTTGTTTTAACTACAAAACTATCGCCTGCCACATATGTTGCACTTGTAGCATTTGGATTTATTGACCAACCTTTGAATGTATGACCTTCTCTTGTTGGTACGTCAGCTGCGATTGTTAAAGAATCACCATATATCTTATCCTGACCTACTGGTGCGCCTTCGCCACCGTTTGCATCATATGTTACTGTGTATGTATTGATTTCCCATACTGCATAAAGTGTTACATCAGCTTCTGCTGTGTATGTTGCACCAGGTGCATATTCTACTGCACCAGTTGCACTTGTTGACC
>JAZLBG010000112.1:0-1190 GCA_045613585.1 Candidatus Fimenecus sp.
TAGACTGTATTGAACGTACTTCATCACAATTTCTAGTATTAATAGTCAGACTGTGAAGTTAATCCTTCCATAATTGCAACACCTGAGCTAGCGCCAATACGTGTTGCACCATTTTCAATCATCTTTTTCATATCTTCTAAGTTACGAACACCACCAGATGCTTTAACACCTAGGTCTGGTCCAACTGTTTTACGCATTAAGGCGATATCTTCAGCAGTTGCTCCACCAGTAGAGAAGCGTGTAGATGTTTTCACGAAATCTGCACCTGCTTCTACAGAAAGCTCACATGCTTTTACTTTTTCTTCATCTGTTAACAGGCAAGTTTCGATAATAACTTTTACTAAAGTACCGTTTGCAGCATCTACTACAGCTTTAATATCATCACGTACTACATCATATTCACCATTTTTTAATGCACCGATGTTAATTACCATATCAATTTCAGTAGCACCGTTTGCAATTGCATCTTTTGTTTCAAACGCTTTTACCGCTGAAGTTGAAGCACCTAATGGGAAGCCAATAACTGTACAAACTTTTACTTCTGTACCAGCTAATAATTCAGCGCTATATTTCACCCAAGTAGGATTTACACATACTGATGCAAATACATATTTCTTTGCTTCCGCGCATAATTTTTCAATTTGATCACGCGTAGCATCCGCCTTTAATAAAGTGTGATCAATCATTGCAGCATAATTTTGTGTCATGTTAAATTGCTCCTTTTTATCTAAGTTGTACTTAAGTTGTACGTACAACTATATCATAACACTAAGTAAGAAATAAATAAAAAAGACAGACTAGCCTTTATATTATTGCAAATAATTACATTCACTAGCTCGATAAGATTCATTTTTGCTCATATTGAGTTATTTAACTGTATAATGAAAATGACTGTGATTTTAGAAGAGGAGGAACTTCGTGACATTTATTTTCGATTTATTAATTTTAACTTTTGTTCAACTAATTTCATTGTTTGGGATATTAATAGTAGTTGGTTTTTTAATTCATATCATTGAGCGACAATCTACAAAATTTATATACAAAAGTTTCGGCTTAAGAGGGCTTCTTTTCACTTCATGGATTGGGACGCCCATTCATGAACTCGGACATTACGTTATGTGCAAAATTTTTAATCATAAAGTGACCGCTGTGCAGTGGTTTCCGAAAGATCAACACGCTGGCGTATTAGG
>JAZLBG010000113.1:0-1596 GCA_045613585.1 Candidatus Fimenecus sp.
GGCAACGCGTTAGCGTTGACGGAGGGAGAGATAGGCTTTAATAGGCGTTTTTGACTACCCCTCAGTCAACTTCGTTGACAGCTCCCCTGACAAGGGGAGCCGAGAAAACGCATATAAAACAGTTAGACAAACTCAAATTTATCAAGCAAAAAGGGATGCGATTTGCATCCCTTTCTTCAAATTATTTCTTGTTTTTTAATATTTTTCTTGCTGTTACAAGTCCTACTGTTGCCACAATACCTGCAACTGCGCCTTTAATAAGTGGCATTGCTGCATCAAAACTATTTGGTGCATAAGTATATGCATTATATCGTATTTTCTTTTCTACCTTGAAATCAGGCAAATCTTTAATCTCAATAGTTGTTGTTTCAAAGTTTTTTACATCATTTTCGTCGAAATCAAAAATACGGACTCCCCTTTTATCTGCAGGGCCATAAACATTAAATCCACAACCTTGGGTATAACCCATTTTCATACCCTTATATTCGCCCACAAATGAGTTATTATGGTCATGACCGAAGAACATTGCAAATACATCACCCTTTTCATTAAGAGCATCAAATTCGCCCGTATTTACTTCAGGTGTTGCTGGAGTTTCCCACACAAATGAATGGTCATTGATTACACAACATTCAGGATTTAAGTCGAAAAACTTACCCGCATGGTCACGATAACCCATTGCCACGCCTTTTTTCTTTGGCACTTCCATAAGCAAATTCCATATTTCAGGCACCGGAATATGCTGAAAAAGAATTGTTGGAATATAATCCCCATTCTTCTCTTTAAGGTCGTCACGAAGACCTTGATACCATTCAATCTGTCCTTTTGAAACAGGACTGCAACGACCATTAAGACTCATTGAAAGACTATCAATTAAAAGCACATTGAGTTTTGGATTTCCGTCTTCACCCATTACAATAAGATTGTGGTTACAATAGCCATCAATATTATCATCTGCATTGAAAGCAAGGCAATTTTCGTGCTGTTTATAGAGTTCAAGTTGTTGTTGCTTATTTGCAGCACATTGGTCATCATGGTTACCAAAAACAAAAGTAAATGGCACGCCCATTTCGTCAAGCGGTTTCAAAAGATTATCAATAGCAACTTTTGGATTAGCTTTTCTGTCACCAATATTAAATGTAATGCCATAACCTTTTAACTGGTCACCGCTGAAAACAACTAAATCAGGTTTTGCTTTTTGCAGCGCACAACGAATAAAATTCACCGTATCAGGTGAAGTCCAACTAGTGTCTTGTGTATCAGCAATTTGCATTATTCTGAATTTCCCATTATTAAATTTAAGTTCCATAATATCACCGAGAGTATTATAACAAAAACAAATAGCGTATTCAAGTAGACAAATTAGAGTTTGTCGAGTTCTTTAATTGATTTATTTTAACAAACACACCTTGTAGGGTCGGGACTCTGTGCCCGACCGCAAAACTTTAATAATCTACGGGCAGGCACGGAGATGTACAGTGTAGTATGATAGTAAACAGGTAGTGTAAGATGATGGTATACAGTTTTATGATAAAATAAAAGGCATAGAAAAGCACGAAAAGGAGTGTTTGAAATGCCGTGGGAGAGTAAAACTGT
>JAZLBG010000114.1:0-25035 GCA_045613585.1 Candidatus Fimenecus sp.
CAAAATGCAAAGCGCAAAATTTCGGAACTGCGTTGCAATTATAGAAGGTTTACAAAGAAAAAGTCTCTTGTAGGGGCAGGTCTCCGTGCCTGCCCGTAGATTATTAAAGTTTTGCGGTCGGGCACAGAGTCCCGACCCTACAAGGTGTGTTTGTTAAAATAAATCAATTAAAGAACTCGACAAACTCAAATTTATCAAAACAACAAAAAGGGACACATGTGTGTCCCTTGATTTTTTCTATTTAACTTTCTCACAGATTGATAACACATAATCATTTATAAATTCGGTATGAAATTCGTAATCTTTCAACTCGTAAATATCGAAACCTTTCATAATTTCGTTTACGCCTTGCCCGTCAATTTTACTATATGCCTCTTTTTTTGTCCAAAGTTCAAAAAAAAGTTCGGGTGTATGGTTGCTTTTGAAAAGTTCCATTTCTTTTCCACGGAAAACACGATTTGAAAGTTTCTCTATATCTTTTCTTTCGTCGATTAACTCAATATCAATTCCAACGGGAACTTCACTTTTGCAGACAGCAATCATATCACCACTATGAGAAATGCTTACATAACAATTGTCAGCCATAGGCTTTTTTCTGTCATACCAAAGATTTTCAACGCCCATATTTAAAAGTTCAGTTGCTGCTGCAACACTTTCAAGCTTTTTACAGTGGTCCTGCACATTCTGTGGCAAAAATTCTTTGTTGTATTCAGTTTTTTCTGATAATTTAAAGAAATAAACCGATGTCATAAAATCACCGTGTTTATTTTATCATAAAGAAATTCAAATATCTACACTTTTCCCTAAATAATCTGATGGTGAAACAGTAACACCATCTCTATATAGTTCAAAATGCAAGTGAATACCATCTGCATTCTCAATAGGGATTTCGCCTAACACACCAATTTCGCTGTTGGCAGATACCTCGTCGCCGGGTTTTACAGTACTGTCTTTTTGTAATCCATAATATTTTGCAACAAATCCGTTGCCATGATTAATTGTAATAACTGTACCCCAGATTTCACTATGCTCAAGCTCTAAAACTGTGCCGTCACATATGGCTTTTACAGGGTCGCCTTTTTTACCATTTATGTCAACTCCGTTATGAGTACGCCAATCATTTGTAGTTTTATTTTTGACTATTTCACCTTTTGAATATTCTCTTGCAACCTTATTGCCCAATGGAAATGAATAAAATACACTTATTGGTGCTTCTGTTGTAGTGGTAACAGGGTCAGTTCTATCGTCAGGCACATTTGTGACGGGGGTATTGACTTCTATATCTTCTGTTGTCTGTTCTGTTGTAGTAGTGGTAGTAGTGTTAGTGTCTTGTGGAGTAATATTATCTTTGTTAGAAAACCAGATAGAAAAAAGTGTGACACCACATAAAGCCAACGCTGAAGCAGAGTAAATAGTCTTTTTGATTTTTTCTTGATTTTTTATTCTTTTCAATTAAAACACCTCTGTCATTATTTTTGACAAAGGTGTAAAATTTATACAAGAAAAAACGGACGGTTGCGGAACCGTCCGTTTTCCGACTGACATACATCGGTCTGAGGGGTTGTTTGAGGATGGGGTATGTGCACCGCAGTTTCCCTTGGTGCATCTTTATAATAACTTATAAATATGAAAAAACAATGAATATTCTTTTAATATTTAGAAAAAGAAATATGAATAAACATAAAAATAATAAATTTCAAAAAATTTTTAAAAATTATCGAACAAATGTTTACTTTTTGAAAATAATGTGTTAGAATATAGAAAAAAAGTAGGTATTTTTATAAAGATTTTAATTGAGGAGTAGTTTTTATGCGTCCTATTAATGATACACAACAAAAAATTTATGAGTTCCTGTGTGAACGTTCACAATGTGGTGTTCCACCATCAGTTCGTGAAATCGGCTCTGCAGTTGGTCTTCGTTCAACGTCTTCTGTTCAAGCAAATCTTGATGCACTTGAAGAAGCAGGTTACATTGAGCGCGACCCACTTTTAAAGCGTTCAATCCGTGTTTTAGGTCAGGCAGAAAATGTAACAAGCGTTCCACTTTTAGGTACAGTTACTGCAGGTTTGCCAATTTTAGCAGTTGAACAAATTGAGGGTTATATTCCTTATAACGGCAGAGTGTCAAGAGATAAATCTCTTTTTGCACTTAAAGTTCGCGGTGAAAGTATGCTCTGGGCAGGTATTCTTGATGGTGACGTTGTAATTTGCGAAAAAACACCATACGCTACAAATGGTGAAATCGTTGTTGCTATGATAGAAGACGAAGCAACAGTTAAGCGTTTCTATAAAGAAAATGGTCATTTCAGACTTCAACCTGAAAATGATGCTTACGAACCAATTATTACAAATGAAGTAATAATCCTTGGTAAAGTTGTAGCACTTTACAGATATTATTAATAGACTGGCGGGGGCTTTAAGCTCCCGCTTTTTATATATAATTGTATAATTGACAAAAAGCGTAAAAAAGTCTATACTATTTTTGATTATGGATTTTTTATTGAGTTGGAGAAAAATATATGTTAATTAAGTTTTCTGCACCTTGTCTTTTAGGTCTTGAAGGCCTCGTTGCACAAGAATTAAAGGATATGGAAGCACAAAATGTTGAAGCAAAAAATGGCAGAGTAGATTTTGAGGGCGATATGAATATTCTTGCCCGTGCAAATCTTTGCTCAAGATACAGCGAAAGAATTTTAATCCGTATGGGTGAATTCAAGGCAATCACTTTTGAACAACTTTTTCAGGGCGTTAAAAAACTCCCTTGGGAAGAATGGATTGGTAAGTTTGACAATTTTCCTGTAAAAGGTTATTCACTAAATTCACAACTTCATTCAGTAAGTGACTGTCAGGCCATTATCAAAAAAGCAGTTGTTGAAAGACTTAAAGAAAAATATGGTATAAATTGGTTTGAAGAAAGTGGCTCAAAACACCAAATTCAGTTTTCAATTATGAAAGACATTGTAACTGTATTTATTGATACATCTGGTGCGGGGCTTCACAAACGTGGCTACAGACCAGTTGCAAATGCTGCTCCAATTAAAGAAACTTTGGCTGCGGCAATGGCAGACCTTGCACGACTTCGTCATTACCATACTCTTTATGATGTTTGTTGTGGCTCAGGAACAATTCTTATTGAAGGCGCTATGAAAGCGCTTAATATTGCACCGGGACTTCACCGTTCATTCATTTCTGAACGCTTTGAAAATATTCCATCAATCGTATGGCAACAAGAAAGAGGCAGAGCAACTGACCTTGTAGTTCGTGATGCTGATTTTATGGCATATGGCTCTGATGTTGATTTTCATGCACTTGAAATTGCACGCGAAAATGCTCGTCGTGCAGGCGTTGGTATGAAAATTGACTTATCTAAAAAAGATTTAAAAGATTTTGCACCAAAAAGTGAAAAGGGTACAGTAATCTGCAACCCACCTTATGGTGAAAGAATGATGGACATTAAATCTGCAGAAGATATTTACAGAACAATGGGTAATATCTTCAAACCAGAGCGTGGCTGGGCATATTATATTATTAGCCCTGACGAAGATTTTGAAAAATGTTTCGGCAGAAAGGCAGATAAGCGCAGAAAACTTTATAATGGTATGATTAAATGTCAGCTATATATGTATTATAAATAATTTCTTTGGGTGTGAAATTATGAAGCATATTTTTGTTGTTAATCCCGTTTCGGGCAAAGGGGTAATCGCAAAAGCGTATATTCCTACAATTGAAAATTATATAAAAGAGCATAATCTTGATGCAGAAATTTATGTAACCAAATCAAGTCGTGATGGTTTGCATTTTGTTGAAGAAAAAGCAAAATCAGGTGAAGAAATCCGTTTTTACTCTTGTGGTGGCGACGGCACTCTTTTTGAAATTGTGAACGGTTGCTACAAATACCCAAATTGTCAGGTTGCTAATATTCCGTTGGGGTCAGGTAATGACTTTTGCCGACTTTTTGGCAAAAACACAAACTTAAGTGACCATGTTAATGGTGTGCCTGTAAAACTTGACCTTATTGAAACTGATGGTGTCGTTGCAATCAATGAGTGTGCTATGGGGCTTGATTCTGAAATATGCATAAGACAATTGTCTTATAAAAAAATTCCTGGTGTTAGTGGTGAATTAGCATACACTCTTGCGGGGCTTGGTTGCCTTGCACAGGGAAAAACAAAAAATTACTTTAAAATCACCATTGATGATAATGAGGTTTTTGAAGATACATATCTTTTCTGTTATATAGGCAACTCTCGTTGGTATGGTGGTGGCTATAAGGCAGCACCGAATGCTATGCCAAATGATGGATTTATTGATTGTGTAATGGTCCGTTGCGATAGAAGTGCTTTACGCCTTTTACCACTTATAAGCGTTTATAAAAATGGTGACCATTTAGATTTAGACATTACAACAGTACGTCGTTGTAAAAAAGTAAAAGTTGAAAGTCGTAATCCTGCAGCGGTTAATATTGATGGTGAATGTGAATATGTAACTCAAAAAGAATTCAGACTTTTAGAAAAAGCAATAACTTTTGTTATGCCACGAAACTCTGATTTTTTGAATATGTAATATGTAAAGTAGGGCGGGGGCTCTTGGTTTCCCTGAAAAGGGAGCTGTCAACGAAGTTGACTGAGGGGTCCCGCCATTGTTATATAAGGTGATTATTTATGCATAACTTTTTTGTTAATGAAAATCAAAAACAGAATAACCGCTATTTTATAAACGGAACAGATTTTAATCACATTAAAAATGTTTTGAGAATGAATATTGGTGACACTTTTCTTGTAAGTGAAAATGGAATGAGTAGTCTTTGCGAAATCGAAAGTTTTGAAAGTGACACTGTAACCGTAAAAATACTTGAAGAAAATTATAATGATACAAACTTGCCAATTAAAATATATCTGTTTCAAGGGCTTCCTAAAGGGGATAAAATGGAACTTATTATTCAAAAGTGTGTTGAGCTTGGAGTTCACCAGATTGTTCCTGTACAAATGAGCAGATGTGTTGTTAAAATTGAAGAAAAGAAAAAGAAAAGTAAACGTGAGCGTTGGCAAGCAATTTCTGAAAGTGCTGCAAAACAGAGTAAATGTAATGCTATTCCTGAAATTTCAGAAATCCTTACATATAAACAAGCCTTGCAAAAAGCAAAAGACCTCGACTTGCTTTTAGTCCCTTATGAAAGCAAAAACGGAATGGAAGATACCAAAACTGCACTCAACAAAATCAAAAGTGGTATGAGTGTTGGTATTTTAATTGGGCCCGAAGGCGGATTTGACGAGAAAGAAATCCAAGAAGCGTTAGAAATGGGCGGAAAAGTAATATCTTTAGGCAAAAGAATACTTCGTACTGAAACTGCTGCAATAACAAGCGTATCAATGTGTATGTTATATGCAGAAATGAATTTGAGTGAATAAAATGAAACAATTACCCGTTGAATTTGAAAACAGAATGAAAACACTTTTAGGTGACGAGTTTGAAGATTTCAAAAAATCTTTTGACGAGCCACCTGTTCGTGCGTTTCGAGTAAATACAGATAAGATTTCACTTGAAGATTTTGAAAAAATAAATCCTTTTGGTGGCGAGAAAATCCCTTATGTCCACAACGGATTTTATTTTGATTATGACGGAATAGGCAATCACCCTTATCACCATGCAGGTATGATTTATATTCAGGAACCTGCCGCTATGGTGCCTGTTGAAAGCATTGAAATCCGTGAAAATTGGAAAGTTCTTGATATGTGTGCTGCCCCAGGCGGTAAAAGTAGTCAAATTAAGAATAAATTAGGTGAAGATGGTATTCTCGTGTCAAATGAGATTGTGCCATCACGCTGTAAAATTCTTACAGGAAATATGGAACGAATGGGCTTTCAAAATGTAGTTACAACTTGTATGCATCCACAAAAACTTGTGAAAATGTTCCCAGAAAACTATTTTAATATGATTATGGTTGATGCCCCTTGCTCAGGTGAGGGAATGTTTCGTAAAGAAGATATCGCAATAGACGAGTGGTCGCCAGAGAATGTAAAAATGTGTGCCGAGCGTCAGGCAGAAATACTCGATTGTGCTGCACAGCTTGTTAAACTTGGTGGCTATATAGTGTATTCAACCTGCACATATTCATTAGAAGAAAATGAAAT
The DNA here is from genome assembly GCA_045613585.1 of Candidatus Fimenecus sp. Taxonomy (GTDB): domain Bacteria; phylum Bacillota; class Clostridia; order Oscillospirales; family Acutalibacteraceae; genus Fimenecus. The sequence continues at coordinate 6,132 of JAZLBG010000114.1, forward strand.
GACAGTTGACGCTTTTATTGAGCGCCATCCTGAATTTGTACTTGTACCAACAACTGAAAGTGTCAAAGTAAACACTTCTGATGGAATACAATTTGATGGTTGCAAGTGCGAGAATATGCATTATACAAGAAGATGTTACCCACATAAAACAAAAGGTGAGGGACAGTTTGTCGCAGTGCTTTATTATGCTGATTCAAATGTTGATACTGAACATTTTTCTGTTCCATTTGGCAAAGAAAAGTTAGATAAAACTCTCGTGGATTTCCTTGATGATACACTTGTAACCTATAAAAAAGAAAATGTGCAAATATATAATGGAAATCCTGTGTATTTTACACCAAATTTCCCTGTGCCAAGAGGAGTTGCTTTTGCTTGTGGCGTAACAATAGGCGAAATCCGCAAAAACTATGTGGTACCACATCACCAGTTCTTTATGGCATTGGGTAAAAATTTCAAGAGAAAAATTAATTTAACTTCAAGTAGTGAAGAAATCAAAAAATATCTTCATGGTGAAGAGTTTAATACAGATTGCCCTAACGGTTGGGCAGTTGTTATGGTGGATGGTTGCACAGTTGGTGGCGTTAAAGTTTCAAACGGAAAAGCAAAGAATCATTACCCAAAAGGATTGCGAACTAAATAAAGCAGAGTTCGTCTAATTCATATAATAAAACATATAAAAAATACTTAAAAATAAGATTTTTGAAAAAATTTTTAAAAAACGCTTGACAGTATAGTTTTCCTTTGCTATAATGTCTCTTGCGTTCGAAAGAGCGACCGATATGCGAGAGTGGCGGAATCGGCAGACGCGCACGTTTGAGGGGCGTGTGGTAATCCCGTACGGGTTCAAGTCCCGTCTCTCGCACCAAGACCTAGTTTTTGACTAGGTCTTTTTTTATTTCTTTTTTAGCAGTATTTTACTGGGCAAAAATATACCGCAATTCCTTTTGTTTCAATGAGTTGCGACTTTTTCTTTGTGTTCCAAATCTCTGTGTTCCGACTTTTCGCCAGGACTTTGCTGAGGAAAAGATTATTTTGAATTTCGGTACTTTTAGGGAATTAATTCCCACACACTTATCCTTTCCACAAAAAGTTTTATTACTTTTTAAGCCGATGTTAAAAACAAAGTTAAGGCTAATTATATATACTTATTGAAAAACGCTTTATTTTATGATAAAATTATTAAATATGTTGCTATGTATATTCAAAAGTATTAGCAACATAATGAACGGAGAATATAATTATGAAACTGAACGGACTTTCTCTTTTTTCAAATATTGGTGTTGCAGAAGCATACTTAAAAGATTTGAATATTGATATAAAAGTCGCAAATGAACTTATTCCTGAAAGAGCTCATTTGTATTCCTCAATATATCCTGATGTTAAAATGATATGTGGAGATATTACAGAAGACTCTGTTTTTAATGATATTGTCAATCAATCGAAAGAAAATGGTGTTGATTTTATAATTGCAACACCTCCTTGCCAAGGTATGAGTACAGCAGGCAAAAAAGATGACAGCGACAAAAGAAATTATTTAATTCAGTACGCCGTTGATATGATTTTAAAGTTAAAGCCAAGATATGTTTTGCTAGAAAATGTACCTCGTCAATTAAATACTAAAATTATTGTAAATGGACAAAAAATATTAATTCCCGATTACATAAAGGAATCTCTCGAGAGTATTTATAATATTAAAATCAATGTTGTCAATGCTCTAGATTATGGTGTTCCACAAATGCGAATGAGAAGTATAATTCTTTGCTCATTAAAAACAGAAAAATACCAATGGGATTTCCCTATTGAAAAAGCAAAACACTTAACGCTAAAAGATGCTATTGGAAATTTGCCATCCCTAGACCCATATATACAAGGTTTTTCTGAAGAGAAACTATTAGAACACTTCCCTAATTTTTATGCGAAAAAGGAAGAAGGATTAAGAGTCTCAAAGTGGCATTTTCCACCAACCCATAAGATTCGTCATATCATTGCAATGGAACATACTCCAGAGGGTAAATCTGCTCTTGACAATGAGATATTTTACCCTGCAAATCCTAACGGAACAAAAGTAAAAGGTTTTGCAAACACCTATAAAAGACAAAGTTGGGATAAACCTGCATATACAATTACAACATACAATGGAGCAATTTGTTCACAGGACAATGTTCATCCTGGAAGAGTTTTAGGAAAAGATAAAGACGGATATACAATATATTCAGATGCAAGAGTTTTCTCTATCTATGAATTGTTTGTTTTAATGTCTCTTCCTACAAATTGGAATATTCCTGAAAACACGAACGAAAGTTTAATTAGGCACACTATAGGAGAAGGCGTGCCACCATTAATTATAAAAAAATTAGTGGAACAATTAGAAAAAGAGGTATAAGATTGGAACTTATTAAAGGCATTTCTTTGTTTGCAAATGTTGGCATTGCCGAAACATATTTAAAGGATATCGGAATAAATATCGTATTAGCAAATGAATTGTTAAAGGAACGTGCTGATTTTTATTCTCATTTATATCCTGATGTTGAAATGATATGTGGCGACATAACGGATGATAAAATACGAACAGATTTAGTTAATAAATCAATTGAAAAAGGTGTTGAGTTCCTAATTGCGACACCTCCTTGCCAAGGCATGAGCAGACACGGAAAAAGAGAAGATTTAGACCCACGCAACTTTTTGATATATTATGCGATAGATGTAATTAAAAGAATAAAACCAAAATATATTTTGTTAGAAAATGTACCACAGTTATTAACTACTAAGATAAAAGTCGATAACGACCTTGTTTTGATACCTGATTATATAAAACGCGAACTTTCCAACTTATATATATTTGGCAACGAAGATTTGTATAACAGTTCGGACTACGGAGTGCCACAATCAAGAAGTAGATGTATTTACAAATTAGTGCGAAAAGATGTCGGAGTAGTATGGGGAGAACCTAAAAAAGAAAAACGAATCAATATGGAAGATGCTATTGGTCATCTTCCAAGTATTGACCCGTTGATTAGAGAAAAAGATAAGCGTTCATTCTTCCCTGACTATGAAAAAAAGAAGATAAAAGGGCTTAAAATTTCCAAATGGCATTACCCTCCAACTCATTCTTGGAATCACGTTTTGTGGATGACATATACTCCGTCAGGTAAAACTGCATTCTACAATGATAAGTATTATCCACAAAAGTCTAATGGGGAGAAAATTAAAGGTAGATTATCTTGCTATAGACGATATGCTTGGGATAAACCTGCTAACACAGTTACACAAAACAACGGGGTTATTTCATCTGCATGTTGTGTTCATCCAGGACGAAAAAACAAAGATGGCAATACATATTCAGATGCCCGTGTATTAACAATATATGAGCTTTTAATTGTGTCCTCTTTACCTGTGGATTGGAACATCCCTGAATGGGCAAGCGACAAATTAATTCGAAATGTAATTGGAGAAGGAATACCTCCAAAAATGGTTAAAGCAATTACTTTGGAACTTGTTAATTCAATTAACAATAAAGGGTAATTTCCTTTACTTGTTGCGGATTGAAGAGTGATTTTATAGGATTTTTAATAACTATAATGCTTGGAGCTTTATCAATATAAAGATTGTACAAATTATTGATTTTGATTAAAAAGAAGTTGTCTTTCTCTTTATCCATTTTTGCAACTTCATTTGTTGTTGCACTAAAATAGTTAACCATATTAAAGCTTGTCTTAACTTCCAAATATAATTTGTTTCCATTATTTAACAGCAACTCAATGTCATATCCATGACCAACTGAATTATCAGTCCATTTTTCTGTTGTGGAAAAACCGTTGTTAAACCAAGTTGCTTTTTGGATATCTGTTTCTAATATGCCAAGTTGTGCACAAAATTCTCTTGTTGATATAAGATTATAAATGTATTTTTCTCCCGTCCAACCTATAAGATTTTTCTGCTCTTGTGTAAAATTTTTGCTTGCAGATTTATATCCTACAAACGGAAGATGTGTGTGTGATAAAGAAGACTTACGCTGTTTTGGTTCTTTATACACAGGGCTTTTATACGTTGTTGCATCTTTTAAGTTCTTTAACACCTCATCAAAATCTGCTAGTTTTTTTGCATTATGTACATCAAATGGAGATGCTTGCGGTGTAGATTTTTTATAAATATTATTAAACGGATTAAGCTCAGCAATATATGTTGAAAAGTTTTCTTCAACATACTCTGAAAAATAGTATTTGTTGTCCCCCTTTTTCACAACAATTTTCAAATCTTCAAAGAATATATTTATTTTGGGGTCGGTGAACTTTCCACCACCCTCTTTTTTTATGTTTTTGATTTGTTGGTCAATGTTATCAAATGCTTTTATTTTATCTATGGCTTTAGCAAAAGAATACTCTTCACATTCAAGTAAGAACAAAAGTAAGGCAAATTGTTTTACAGACATCCCTTGTAATTCCTGAATACCTTTTAAGAATACAACAGGAGCTTCCACTTTAGATTTTGACGATGTAGCTTCGTTGGCACAACCGAATGTGATAGACGACAAAATTTGCATAATACTATCGATTCGTTCAAAATTATCACTGGCGGAAAGATATTCATAACCAAAATCAGTAACCGAATACTCCCCATTAGAAAGGTGTAACATTCCAAAATATCTTGGTGCAACAGATAAATGGGAAATAGTTGTCACATCGAAATTGTTGTCGCGATATTCTTCCCCTAATAAGCGATGAAAATCATCTGAAGACACCTTACCTCCCGCGTTAACAATTGTTTGTAACACAGTGCTAATATGCTCTGCCGATATTCTATTTTTAGGTAGTATAAGTTCAATGTTTCCTCTTTTTCCCATTATAAAACCTCCCAAATATATTTCTATAATAACTATATCACAATTTGAATGATTTGTCGATAATTGTATTTCTTATACCCTATATATACTATCGAAACAAATGGACATTTTGTGACAAGCAATACAATGTCTATGCTTTTAAGGAATTAATTCCCGTTTTCACTTAAAACATTAAACCGTGCTTATTTTATAATAGGTGCGGTTTTTGTTATTTTATGGGAATTTTACAAGAAACAAATTCTTGAACTGCGACACTACACAGTTCCAAAATGATTATATATAATTTAGAAAGGAGAATACAAAATGAGAGGTGTTTCAATGGCTTTCGACAAAAACAACATTAAAGGCGAGTATCTAAATGGTGCATATAGTGAACTCGCAACAGTTCTTGGGATTGACACTGTACTTAAAATCCATGCAAAATATCGTGGAACTCAAATGTTTTTTCCTGTGGAACTCTTTAGTAGAGAATTTATCATTAGTCAAATAATCAATGAATATGATGGATTCAATATTCGAGAATTAGCCACAAAATACGGATACACTGAAAAGTGGATTCGTAAAATTTTAAAAGACCATATTGATAGCAAATAAAGGAAATAGATTTCTTTTATATATTACATATAAAGATAAATTGAATCAAAGTGAAAGGAGGATATAAAATGGGCTTATTTGATTATTTGGCAGATATGGTAGAAAATGCAAAAAACGAAGCAATAAAAGCAAACAAGAAATCTGAAACACCTGATTGGATGCAAAACTCAATTAAGGAACGTGCATATCAAGCATACAAAAACAGTTCCCAAGATGCTCGAGATGCATTTGACCAAATATCTCACTCTAACTTCAAAGAAAGATACGACAAAACCAAAAAGTAAACCATTCCCCATCTACAATTGTAGATGGGGAATTTTTTGCTTTTATGATATTTAAAAGGAGAATACTAATGAAAAAAGAAATTAAGGTAGTAATGGTTGAGCCATTGAAATGTCCTACCATCACCACAATCAACAATGACCTTGAAAGCTTACAAAAAGCAGTTGGAGGTTTAATTGAATTTGTTGACATTGAAGAGAATGTTTGCATTCTTTGTAATGAAGAAGGTAAGCTAATTGGTCTTGAAGGTAATCGCAGACTCAACAACGACATTATTGTAGGTACATTCTATGTATGTGGAGTAAATGATGATGGTGAACTTATTTCTCTTACACCAGCTCAAATGGATAAGTATTTGCGATATTTTTGGGAGCCTCAAACTTTCACACAAGACGAAATTAACGATACTTTAATTATTAAGTTTTTTACAAATTGGGAGGAATAATATGATGAAATATTTTATTGCAGGCTTTGTAATTGTTTTTTCAGCATTAGCCCTGATTGATAAAAAGAATAATAAGGAGTAATTATATGTTGATGTTATTAACTGCGACATTAAGCACAGCATCTGTAGAAGCATTTTTAACAGGTTGTAGTTGTGCTATAACATTGTATTGTGGGAAAACTCCGCTGAATAGAAGGAATAAAAGACGATGATTAAAATTGTAAGTACAAACGGATTATCTAAAATTGAAAATGAAGTTGTTCGCCAATACATAGACAAATTACTGAAATGGATATTGGTAGATTATCAAGATTATTGCACCGATGGAACGATTAATTCCTTTGGTGCTTTTTTCATTTTAGAGTCTGCTAATGAATTAGAAGATTATCAAACAATGGGGTTATCTTGTCCCATCACAAAAGACTCATATGAATGGATAGATAATATTGATGATTATTATTGCAATATGTGTATAGTAATTGACACCGATAAGGCAATCAACATTATAGGTAAAAAAGAATTATTTAATAATATTTTGGAGGTTAATAATGAAAACAGTTAAATCAACCATAGAAACTGAAATTATAACAACGGAAGACGGAAATCATACATACGAAGTCATAAAAAGATTAGTTGACGCTGATGGTGATTGTGGATACTTGATTTCCCTCTATCCCACAAAAAACGAAGCTAATATTTCTGCACCTGACTCTACTCTTAGCCATATTACTGCTCATATGCAAGACTTAGGATTAAAAGAGTTACACATCATATCTCTTTTTTCTAAAGTTGTTGACGGAAAAATGAGTGTTCGTGGCTTGGAAGTTGATAAAGAAAATATGGAATATATCAGCAAACTGATGACGGACAAAAAATTCAAATCAAGTAAATTCATTATAGCTTGGGGTAATTCGTTATTGAGCTCTCTCGCTGTCAATGAATCAAAAGCAGAAATATTCAAAATGTTCCATACTCACAATCCAAAAGCAATGCTATATCAGTTAACAACAATTGGGAGAAATCTTGAGTGTGATATTACTCCACATCCTTTATATTTAGGAATTCGTGGTGGTAGAGCTTCATGGGGATTGAAAGAATTTAAATTGACAGATAAATATTTGAGTGAAAACAAATTAACCAATAAAAAACAATAAAAACTATCCGACAACATACTCGATAAAAGATGCGAGAGTTGTCGGACTTTTTATTCTATTTTTATTTTTTTATTGTCGATATCGTCGAAAATAAAATTTATATCAGTTATTTTGTAAAATTTTGGAGAATATTTTAAAAAGTAATGTCATATGTTTATATTAGAGAGAAAACAATTTAAATTTCTTCTCAAACTCGAATAGAAAGGATGTAATATATGAATCCTAAAAAAATTCTAATTCCTAAAAACGAATCAGATTCATTATTCAATTTGTTTTTTCGCTATTTTGCTCTGTTTAAATTATCCGACGGAAAAATTATAGCAGTAAACAAAAAAACAAGAGAATGGATTTATGTAAGAAAAAAAGACGTGATTTGCTCAAAATTGAGACAATTGTATTATTCGTTAGAAAATCAAACCGTTTCTAAAAATACGGTCAATACAACTTATGATATGATTAAATCCATATCTGATAATTGTAATGATAGCATTGATTTTATTAATATTCTAGGTCAAACAGAAACACAAATAACCTTTAATATTAGTGGCACTGATAGTTATGTTTTAATTGACAAAAATTCTGTTAAATTAGAAAAAAAGTCCAAATCAAAATTAATCTTTAACAACATATCTTGTCATCCTATTTATCCAGATATAAACAATGTTGACAATAGTAAATATTTCAACTATCTACAAACATTATTCAACGTTGATGAAACTCAACTAATTTTATTTGGTGTTTATATTGTTTCTTTATTTATTAAGAACATTAATCACCCATTATTGCTACTTTCAGGAGATTATGGAGCAGCTAAAACAACAACCGCTAAAAAAATCATCAAAATATTGAAGCCAGACGGGAATTTGACTCAAATGTCTAAAAATATTGACGATGTTGCAGTATTGTTATCAAACGAATATTTAGTTGGTTTCGACAACGTATCAAAAGAAGTGTTTACAAGAGAGATGGCTGATTTAATTTGTTCCGCTGTAACAGGAAGTACTTACCAAAAAAGAAAGTTGTATACCAATGATGAAATAAGCTCTCTTCATATTCATAACTCTATCATAGTAAATGGCTTAGATTTACACTTACCTTACAATGACTTAACGGATAGAAGTATAACGATAAATTTCAAGCGTATTGATGATAAAAACAGATTAACTGAAAAACAGATTTGGGATGAGTTTTACGAATTGCTACCTAAATTACAAGGTTGTATTTTTTGTGTAATCAGTAAGGCAATGAACACTTACAATAACACACATTTAGAAGTGTTGCCGAGACTAGCAGACTTTGCTCAATGGGGATATGCCATAGCAGAAACTATCGAAACTGGATTGGGCAATGAGTTTCTACAACAGTATTTTGAAAATATTAGAGCATCTTCCATGATAGCAATAGACAACGATTGCTTATTATCAACATTACAAGACTTAATGGCTGAAGTTGATTATTGGGAGGGTACCGCAACAGATTTATTAACGACATTGAGGAACATCTATTATACAAAAAACGCTGTCAATATTTTGCCCAAGGGTTTTCCTTTAGCTGCAAACACATTATCTCGTCGTTTAAATAGTTTAACTGTTGAACTCAAAACAATGGGGTTATCTTTAGCTATAGGTAGAGATTCTAACCGCTATATAAATATCACAAAAATTGGAGGAAATACAAATGAGTAATTATTTCACAACAGAAGAGTTGAAAACAAAAAAATTCCCATATAGTAAACAAGCATTTGCTGACGGATATGACTTTTCTGAATTAAGTCCAAAATACCAAGAGTTGACAAAGCATTATTATACAAACAGAGAAGATATGCATGAAACATATTGCAGATATAAATCTGCTGACTATTATATAAAAAATAGATTTTGTCCTGTAAATATACAGTATTCTCCATATACTCTTAGTTGGGGATTTCCTAATTCGGGTGTATTTAATGGAATTATTGTTGGTTGCAATCCTACTACAAAAAAATATAGTTCTGAATATATATTGGATGTTTTAATTGCAGAATATTGCATTAAGCACATAAAATTTGACCCTTATAAAAATTCAAAGATTTCACAATCAATAATGGATGAATTCGGTACTATTAACAGAAATGTTTTATCAACCTTAACGGGTAAATGGATACAGATAAGTGTAAAAAATCTTTATCATGATGATAAAATGTATTCTTTCATAAATGAGCTTGTATTCTTTACAGATGAGTCAATGGAGATTTATCTAAAAATGTTCGATTGCATGTTTACCTTTAGAAAAAAACGCTTTATTGAAAAAAATAAATCTATATTATTTTATGGAAAGGAGTGTTAATTTTGGCAAGTATTCAGAAAAAGAAAAATTCAAATGGTGGATTTCAATATTATGTATCTTATGAGTTACCCAAATATATCGACGGGAAAAGACGCAAAACGACAAAAACTTTTCCTGTTGGCACGACATTAGCAGAAGTTAAACAATTCCTTGCTGAAAAAGAGTTGGAACGTCATAGAGGTGCTCTTGTTAGCACAGATTACAATTTAACTTTTAATGATTATGCTGAAATATACTTCAGCACTTATACAAATTTTTTAAGTCCCACAACGCTAAAGGGATATAAATCCGCCTATTACAATTCAAAGCCACACGGCATAAAGAATTATTTTGGCGAAGCAAAATTACGAAGTATTAAAACACGACACATTCAGGAATATGTAAATGAACTCTGCACTCACATTTCACCGAAGAGTATTAAAAACTACATGATGCTACTCAACGTTATTTTTGAATTGGCTGTTCAGGATGGAATTATACAAAATGAAGCTAATCCAATGAAACAGAAAATAAGAAGACCAAAACAAGAGCGTAAAGAAGTAGAAGCATATAATCTTGAAGAAATGCAAAAAATATTAAAATTAGCTGAAGAAGATGAAAATCCCGATATTAAGTTAGTATTAAATTTGACTCTCCTTACGGGTATTCGCAGAGGAGAATTATGTGCGCTACGGTGGAGTGATATTTTTTGGGAAGAGCGTTACATTTTTATTCATGAAACCCGTGTTGTGGTTGAAGGTGGAGAGGAACATACAAAACCACCTAAAACTAATGCAGGTATAAGAAAAATTTATATTCCTCAACATTTAATAAACATATTAAAAGAATATAGGCAAAGATATTTAATGAACAAATTAAAATTTGGTGAAGATTTTGCAGACAAAAACTATGTAGTATCAAAGCCTGATGGGAATCCATTTACACCTCAAGGCATTTCAAATTGTTATTTACGTTTTATGAGGAGACATCAGGATGAAATACGTTACTTAAAATTTCACGGATTAAGGCATACTTATGCGAGTATTCTTATTGAGCAAGGTGAGAACCCCAAGACAGTCCAGCATAATTTAGGACATGCAGATGTTTCGTTAACGCTACAAATATATAGTCATAGTTACGAGTCTGCACAGAAAAAAGCAGCAGAAACATTAGATTTAACAATTGCAAATATCGTATGTTAAAAATAACCAACAGATACTTTTGGCGGAGCATCTGTTGGTTTTTTACTTTTAGCAGATGTATTTATTCATCTACTATTTTCATCCATATATCAATACAACTTTCATATAGATTAAAATCCAGTGGGTTTATCTTTGTTATAACATTGTTTTCAACTATCAAAAGGAAGGGATTGTTTTGTGCGAATTTGTAACTGTTAATATCTTCAACACTCCAATTACAATCATTAGTATTCTCCAACAATTGATTTTTTACCCTCACGAAATTTTCAGCCCAACAATCTTCAATGTCAAAGACTCTATAACTACCATTAACCAACATATCGACTTTAAATTTGTTTTCTTCTTCTCTTATAGAAATCAATAATCCTGTTACAATACCCTTAGAGGAATATGGGGTTAAATCCACATTTATGGGTATTTGTTTTTCTATCTGAAGGTCAAACAATAATTTGTCTTCATAAAAGGATACAAAATTTTCAACATTACCAAACTTTTCAGAAATAAAATCAATTTCTTTTTTGCTTAAATTATACATAAAGCTACCTCCAATAATTAGAAATAAAATATTTTTTAAAAGAATTCTTTTATATTTTTTAAAGTTGTTTTCAACTTCGAAAAGAAGATAACACCAACTAATAAATTTGTCAAATCGACTATTCGTCATAATTACTAAAGGGTGTCCTTGGCTTTCGATTGTTTCGTCGGGGTCGATGAGCCGATTTTTGGATATTTTAAATTTAGTTTTCAAAAAACTTTGTTAAAAATGACAATGGATTTTTCATAAAAAACTTTATTTTATTCCAAATCATTGGTTAAAAAATCGATGAAAATAATCATTGATTTTCACAAATGGGCATTTTTAGGGAATTAGTTTTGGATTTTTGAGTGATTGTAAAAATATTTATTTTACTTTTCAAAAGTACTTCCTTCCCCAAAAGAAATCCTTGATTTTACAGAGCTTTTGAGTTTTTAAGCCCTTCAAGTCCCGTCTCTCGCACCAAAAGCTCAAATCTTTAGGGATTTGAGCTTTTTCTTTTTCACTATTAACTATTCACTCTTCACTAAAAATATATCCCTTATGAACGCTCGGACCTGATATGGAGTTTATACACTTGTATAAACTCCATTTTTTATCTTTGATTTTTACAATGAATATTTCCAATGCAAAATCACATACAAAAAATTAAAATAATAGTGACAAAGTGTCATTTTTGTGCTAACATTGAGACATACCCACATTCTGTCCAAGTAACTTAATATAATACACTTAAATTTTGGGGCAAGGAGATACATTATGTCATTAAATTTTGATACTTCTGACGGTAAGAGCTTTCGTCTGCTTACAATTTACGAAAAACTTCTTAAAGGTGGCGAGATAAATAAAAAATCTCTTGCCGATGAGTTTGGCGTAAGTCCAAAAAGTATTCAACGTGATATTGAAGACTTAAGAGCATATATAGCCGAAAAACATTATTCTGATATTGATTCCACAATTGAATATGACCGTCAGAAAAACTGCTACAAATTAGTTAAGCTTGAACGGGAATGGTTTACACCTGACGAAGTGTTTGCAATATCAAAAGTACTTTTTGACAGTCGTTCATTCAGTAAAACCGAAATGCTCGTAATTTCTAACAAATTAATGTCACAGACCTTACCTGAAACCGCGTGGAAAATCAAAAAACTTCTCAATAGCGATACTCAAAATTACATTCAGCCACTTCACGGGCAAGATATTATTGCAAATGTATGGAAGCTTACCGAATATATAAACAATCACAATAAAATTACATTTACTTATACAAAGCAGGATTTATCTGTTTCAGAACGAATCGTAAACCCAATTGCTATTATGTTTTCGGAACACTATTTTTATCTTGCTGCTATAGATTGTAACGATACAAAGGATTATCCGAAAACTTTTCGCATTGACCGTATAGAAAATATTGCTGATACAGGTGAGAAATTCAGTGTTCCATACTCAAAGCATTTCAGTGATGGTGATTATAAAAACAAGGTTCAGTTTATGTATCCGGGCAATAATTTTACTGTCCGTTTCAAATTCAACGGAGATAGCCTTGAAGCAGTGTTAGACCGTCTGCCTACCGCTAGAGTTATAAGAAAATATGCGGACGGAGCTATAATTGACGCTGAGATCTATGGCGAAGGTGTCAAACGTTGGATGCTTTCACAAAAAGATGGCTTGGAAGTCCTTTCACCACGATGGTTCCGAGAAGAAATCAAATCCGAAATTCAAAAAATGGCAGATAAATATAATTAAAAGAGGGGTTAAAATGAACGAAGCAGACAACAAAGCAACTTATTTAAAAGCAGAAGCAAAAAAGGAAACCAAAGAAGAGTTGCCACAGTTAAAAGAAAAATTTAATTATCTCAAAGAATATCTTGACTGTCTTATAAATAATGAAGATTATTCAGAACGCTTTTTCAAAGAAAAGCTTGATAAAATATGTCTTCAAATCAACACCATTCAGGGTAATCCAGATACTCTTGAAAAAGAAGCAGAATTAAAAGCGCTCGAATTGAAAAAATCTGCTCTTGAAGAGATGCTTTTAGAAATAAAGGAGAAATAAAAATGAAAAAGAAAATTTTAGAGGAATTTATTTATCAACTATCAAAAACCACTAAAGAGGATATTATAAATCCTCAGAAAATGCTAGCATGGTCCGTTCCTGTTGTTGGCTTTTCTTATTGCAAGACTTTGCCTCATAAATTTGTTGCTGGATTTTGTAAAAAGAGTTTCTTTAAAGAAACGGAAAGAGCTATTGTATGCGTTTTGGCAGATTGGAAAGAAGTGCCTGAAGGGATTGTTCTTACAAATCAAGCAATATATGTAGATTCACCAAAAAACACAGATAAATGTTTTAGTATAAGATATGAGGATGTTTCTCGACTTGGTTATTACAGAAATCCATCTTTCTTAAGAATTGAAACTCAAAATAAAACATATACTATTGATTCTAAACTTTGGAATAAGAAGTTTTTGTATAATGTATTACAATTTGCTACAAATCTTAATAATTTTGCAGAAGATGATGAGGACAAAATTTTAGCAATTCAATTGAAAAATAATGAGAATGAGACGATTTCAAACTATATAGCAGGTTTAACATATAGTAATATTAGTAATGCAAGTTCTATGTATTTTGATGATAAAATCGTAACGCCAAGAGGTCATGGCTTTGCAGCAGAACACGCAAATCATTTGGCTGACATATATGCAGGGAAAAAAGCAACTATAGTTGGCGATGATAATGCGAAAAATGGTGCAGATAGAATTGTTGATGGAGTGAGCATACAAACGAAATATTGTAGAAGTGGCTCAGACTGTGTTAGTGAATGCTTTGAAGGCGGAAAATTCCGTTACTGGAACAGTGATGGAACTCCTATGCAGGTTGAGGTTCCAAAAGATATGTATGATGCTGCAGTCAAGGCTATGGAAAATCGCATATCAAAAGGTGAAGTAGAAGGAGTTACAGACCCAGCAGAAGCTAAAAATATTATTAGAAAAGGGCATTTTACATATGCACAGGTAAAAAATATAGCTAAAGCAGGTACTGTTGAATCAATTCTTTATGATGCAGCTTCAGGCGCAATTATTGCGAGAAATACCATTGGTATAACTGCTACTATAACATTTGCACTTTCCATATGGAAAGGAGAAAAATTTGATATCGCAATTAAGAATGCTACTATTAAAGGCTTGGAATCAGGCGGGTTATCTTTTGTAACAGCTGTTCTGGCAGGGCAATTAAGTAAGGCGGGACTTAATAGTTTGCTTGTAGGTAGCTCTGAAGCAGTTGTAAAACTTTTAGGGCCAAAGGCTTCAGCAATCATTATAAATGCTTTGAGAAGTGGCTCGAATATTTATGGTGCAGCAGCAATGAAGAGCTTAGCAAAACTTTTAAGGAATAATGGTATAACTGCTGTTGTATCGTTTACCGTTTTATCATTAGGTGATGTAGTTAATATTTTTAGAGGCAGAATTTCAGGAAAACAATTGTTTAAGAATTTGACCAATACTGGCGTTTCAATTGCCGGAGGAACAGGCGGCTGGATTGGTGGTGCAGCTTTAGGTGCAAAAGCAGGAGCAGCAATAGGGACTTTGATTGTGCCAGGGGCAGGAACAGCTGCGGGCGCATCTATTGGCGGCACTATAGGTGGATTAGTTGGCTCTTTGGGTGGAGGTACGGCTGCCGGAAAAGTTTCAAGCAAAATTTTGAACACCTTTATTGAAGAAGATGCTGACAGAATGGTAAAAATTATTCAAGAAGTATTCACTTCCTTGTCGGAAGAATATTTGATAAATGCTAAAGAAGCTGACGATATTACTTTCGCATTGCAGAAAATTTTAAGTGGAAATCTCTTGAAGGAAATGCACGCAAGTAAAAATTCTAAACAATTTGCAAGAGATTTATTAGTTGGCTTATTTAAGGATGCAGTACATAACCGACAACATATCATGGTGCCTTCAGTGGAAGAATTTCAAAAGAGTTTAAAGATTGTTTTAGAAGAAATTGCTGATAAGGAAAATGAAAGTTAAGCATAGTTTTTCTTTGTATCTTTTAATCATTCCACAATTTGTCCATGTGAATGAGTATAATAGCACTCAAAGCTTCTTTGGGTGCTATTTATTTTTACAAAAACTGGAATAACACAATGAATTTTTCCAATGAAAATTCACTTTACTTTTTCTATAATTTTTTTATGACTTTTTAGGGGTGAGAGATATATGTCTGACAAGAAAACAGATGGCTTCAACGGCATTTATGCCGAGCTTGCTGAAATCATTGATATTGAAGTTGTTGAGCAGATTTATTCTCAATATAAAGGGCAACAAATCACCTTCCCTATGCGATTATACTCAAAATCATATATAGAAAACTTAATCTGTCAGGAGTTTACCGGTAAAAATTATCGAGAGCTTGCTCAAAAATACGAATACTCTGAACGATGGATTCGCGAAATACTTAAAGGTAACAAATAAATCCTACAAGCTGTGAGATTTTTAATTTCCAGAATAACCCCCTTTTATTCTGTTAACAAGTATGATATAATAATTCGAGATTTTATTGCAAAGGAGTTTATTATGATTACAAATGATGTTAAATATATTGGTGTAAACGACCATAAAGTAGATTTATTTGAAGGTCAATATATTGTGCCTAATGGAATGGCATATAACTCTTATGCTATTATTGACGAGAAAATTGCAATTATGGATTCAGTTGACGCTAATTTCAAAGACGAATGGCTTAATAACATTAAAAATGTTTTAGGTGACCGCTCCCCTGACTACTTGATTGTTCAACATATGGAGCCTGACCATTCTGCTAATGTTCACGAATTTGCAAAGGTTTATCCTGACACTACTATTATTGCTACTGACCGTGCTTTTGTTATGATGAATAAGTTTTTTGGCACAGATTTTGCTGACCGCAGAATTGTTGTAACAGAGGGCGACACATTAAGCCTTGGCAAACATAATCTTACATTTGTTTTAGCACCAATGGTGCATTGGCCAGAAGTTATGATGACTTATGACTCTACTGACAAAATTCTTTTTGCAGCAGACGGTTTTGGCAAATTTGGTGCATTAGATGTAGAAGAAGACTGGGCTTGTGAAGCTCGTCGTTACTATTTTGGTATTGTTGGTAAATATGGTGCACAGGTACAAGCTATACTCAAAAAAGCTGCCACTCTTGACATTCAGATTATCTGCCCACTTCACGGACCAATTCTTAAAGAAAATTTAGGTTATTACCTTGATTTATACAACACTTGGTCATCTTATGGAGTTGAAAGTGAAGGCACTTTAATTTGCTACACATCTGTTTATGGTAACACTAAAAAAGCAGTTGAATTGCTTGCAAATGAGTTAAAGGCAAATGGTTGCCCAAAAGTTGTTGTTAATGACCTTGCTCGTTGCGATATGGCAGAAGCAGTTGAAGATGCTTTCAGATATGGCAAAATCATTCTTGCAACTACTACATATAATGGTGATATTTTCCCATTTATGAGAAACTTCATTCATGAGCTTTTAGAAAGAGGCTACAAAAACCGTAAAATCGGTATTGTTGAAAATGGCACTTGGGCACCTGTTGTAAAAAATAAAATTACAAAGGCTTTTGAAAATAGCAAAGAAATCACTTTTGCTGACACAGTTGTAACAGTGCACTCCGCACTTAATGATGAAAGCTGTGAACAAATTAAAGCTCTTGCAAAAGAAATGGCATAAGAAAAAGGAGTAGCAAATTGCTACTCCTTTAATTTTTTATTATGCTTCAGATTTCTGGCCTTCAGCTTCGTGCTTTTCACGAAGTGCTGCATAAATTGGTTCCATCTTTTCTTTTGTAAGAGGATAACCAAATCTGAAAATAAGCCATACACTTGTATAAACAATAGCAGGAATTATTGTACAGATAAACATAATCTTTTTACTTGTATCGTTTTCTGCAATAAAGCCATTACCTGCTGTAAGGCTATCATATTTTGCCCATTGAAGAAGGAAAAGTCCGCCTGCGTCTGCAATTGCTTGACCGAACTGACGACCGAATGTGTATGCGGAATAAACTGCGCTTTCGTTTCGGATACCTGTTTTGTATTCCTGATAATCAATAACGTCCATAACAACTGCCCAGCAAGTAAGGCTGACAAATGTATATCCAAAACCGATGAGAAGAAGGCAAGTCATATAAAGCCATGCAGGGTAAATGCCTTGTTCAGGATTAATCCACATAATGAAATCCTGATTATTAGCAGTAAGGAAAAGGAATACTGATGTTATTGCAGAAACAATTGACATTCTTCCGCAAAGCTCTTTTTTACCATATTTAGCAGAAAGTTTTGGTGTGAATAAAATCAATATTACCATTGGAAGATAATTACAGATTGTACCCACAATGCTAAGACCTGTATTTGTAAAGTAGTTCTTATAAAGATAAGTATTAAATGAGCCGAACTGAAGCTGACCGCTGATAAGCACGCCTGATAATGTGAGCAACACGAATGGTCTTGATTTGAAAAGTCCTTTGTAAACACCTTTTAAGTCAACATTTTCATCTTCAACTGCTGGCACACGCTCTTTAACCATTTTATGGCCTATAAGATATGTAACAATTGAGAAAATGCCCATCAAAAGTGCATAACCGAACATTCTTGTACCGTCTGCAATTTCAATTTCTTGGCCTGTTTGTTCGTCAAACCTGCCAGTACCAACATAAATAACCATTGGAGCAATAAGAAGAACAACTGCACCACCAATACCACTACCTACTGAACGAGCAGTTGAAAGAATTGTTCTGCCCTTAGGGTCATCGGTAATAACAGAAGCAAGCGAGCCAAAAGGAATGTTCATAGCAGTATACATTGTGCAATACACAAGGTATAAGATAATTGCAAGAACAAATAAAAGCATTGGCTTTTCTGCTAACGTCTGATTATAAAAAATTGAATTTTTATCACTGAATGGAATAAAGCAAAGCACTGTTGAAATACCAAGTGGTACTGCAACAAGACGTAGATACTGACGATATTTACCATCTTTACCTGCTTTTCGCTTTGACACAACCGCACCCCAAAGTGGGTCATTAATTACGTCCCAAAGACGAGTGATAATGAACATATAACCAACAAGTTTTGGTGCAATTCCAATAACGTCAGTCATAAAAATTTTAAGGTAACTTGTAATGTATGTAAGGTTAAACATATTACCCGCTTCAGCAATAGTATAACCCGCCATATCCTTAAAGCCTATTTTGTTAGGATGATTGTTTACTTCTTTTACTTTCTTTTCTTTAGCCAAGAAGATAACCCCCTTTTTATTCATTACAAAGTATAATAACACTTTTTTAGTGAAAATACAATAGAAATAATCAAAATGCAAATCATAATAACTGAAGTAATGTTAGTGTTCAATAAATTTGAGTTTGTCGAGTTCTTTAATTGATTTATTTTAACAAACACACCTTGTAGGGTCGGGACTCTGTGCCCGACCGCAAAACTTTAATAATCTACGGGCAGGCACGGAGACCTGCCCATACAAGAGACTTTTTCTTTGTAAACC
>JAZLBG010000115.1:0-24908 GCA_045613585.1 Candidatus Fimenecus sp.
CCTTGTGACTTTAATTCTAATATTTCATTTTCATATTGACTTATGTGTTTATAACTTCTTGGCATAACAAAACCCTCCTGATGTTATTCTACATCAAGAGGGCTCTTTTTTCTATAGTCCATTTTTTATGGACTTGTTCATACACTTCAAGGCTTTTGCTTTGTAAAAATTCAATAATTCTATTAAGATTTTCATCAGAATATTCAATTTCAGAAGAATACATTCTTGCAACATCATAAATACTGTAACCGACTTTGCTTAATGTTGAAATCATTTTGCAACTGATAATTGCAAATAATAATCTGCCATTAAAATTACCATCATAAATACTTTCACCTAAATGACGATAAATAAAGTAGATAAACAGATTTTTTAGTGAATTACTTTGAGTTGCTAACTGAATATTGTCAATAGTTTTTAATTCTATTAACATATTGCCCCAAGCGTTATCAAGTCTTTCAAGGTCAAGATAGATATCAACTAATTCACAATTTGATATTTGAGATATTTCAATATTGAACTTATTAAGTATTATATCAATTGCAGATTCAAAATTATCTTCATTTTCAATAATTTCAAAAATCTGATTTCTTGTATTAAAAAACTCAATCTCGTCTTCATAAATATTCCCGGTTTCTTGGCTTTCATCAATTACTACAAGTTCAAAATTTTCTGTTTTATCAATAATAATTCTTGCAACTTCTTCACATGTAAGCCCTAATCCGATTTCTGTTCTGTCACCATAATAATTACGAAATCTAGGGTGGTCATTACAAATCTGACATAGTGCATTTTCACCTAGATTTAATATTATTTCACATAAATTGTTTTTGTTAAGAAAAGGACAACGGTCATTATCAGATAACTTAAAATATGCATAATCATCATTAATTACAATATTATCTTTTAATCTTTTACCAAAGTCAGTATCTATGTTTTTGTATTGTTCAAAAGTTGTGTCGTCAATGTCGATTTCCCAACCGATGCAACAACTGTGCTTGCATTTGTCTGCAACACAACTAAATTTTTTATAGTAATTTGGTGCAAATACTTTCATAGAAAAACTCCACATTCAATATGAAATAATTATAGATTAAAAAGCAAGTCTTTTCAATGGCTTTTTTGTAAGTTGTTTCATATTCATTGAAAATCAAATAAAACTGTGATAAAATATCATGAATTTTATTTAAAGGAGAAATTATGCTTTTTATTTTAGTTGTTATCTACATAGTTTTTATATCTTTAGGCTTGCCTGACTCATTATTCGGAGCAGCTTGGCCAGTTGTCCATAAAGATTTTGGAATAGAAGAAAGCTTTGCATCTCTTTATGGTATAATTACAGGATTTTGTGTCGGTGGCGTAAGCTTTGTTGCAGGTAAAGTTATACGAAAATTTGGCACACCATTGGTTACGTTTGTTTCAACTTTGCTTACTGTGTTAGGGCTTTTTATTATGAGTGTTTCACCAAATATTGTTGTTATGATGTTTGGGGCAGTAGTATTAGGCTACGGTGCAGGTGTTATTGACACTGCACTTAATAATTTTGTTTCACTTCATTATAAATCACAGCATATGAATTGGCTTCACGCATTCTGGGGCGTGGGTGTTACAATAAGTCCACTTATATTGTCTCTATTTTTATCAGGTGAAACAGGCTCTTGGCGTATAGGATATAGAGTTATTGCTCTTTTACAATTATTAATAGCAATTATAATTGCTTTTTCTCTAAAAAAATGGCGTACAATTAAAGAAAATGATGAAGTAGAAGATAATTCGAATGAAAATAAAAAGAGTCTTATAGAAATATTAAAAATCAAGGGTGTGCTTACAAGTTTACTTTCACAAGGTCTTTATTGTAGTATGGAGTTTCTTATTGGTACTTGGGGTGCATCATTCCTTGTTCATATTCATGCCTTACAACCTGACGAGGCTGCAAAATGGATTTCATTGTATTTTTGTGGAATAACAATAGGTCGAATCATATCAGGCTTCATTTCAATAAAAGCATCCGATAATACAATGATTCGTTTAGGTATTGCAACTTCATTTGCTGGTATGATACTATTGGCACTTCCTATTGGTGGAATTTCGCTTTTTGGTTTGTTGCTCATAGGTATAGGTTTTGGACCAATATTCCCAAGCATTTTACATAGTGTGCCTGATAGATTTGGTAAAGAATATTCGGCAGATATTACAGGTTTTCATATGGGTGGTGCTTATGGAATTGGATTTGCAATTCAGTTAGTTTTTGGTTTTGTAGCTACTGCAACAACATTTAATATTACAACTTTTGTTTTAATAGTTCTTTGCATAGGACTTTTTATAGCAAATGAAATTACAATTAAATCAATAAAACAAAAATAAAAATTATTGAAGTACACATAATACTCAAAAGGAGAGAATTAATATGTGTACTTCAATTTCATTTTTATCAAAAGACCATTATTTTGGCAGAACTCTTGATTTAGAATATTCTTATGATGAAAAAGTGGTAATAACTCCAAGAGAATATCAATTTAAATTTCGTTATCAAAAGCCTTTAAATAACCAATTTGCCATGATTGGTATGGCAACTGTAGTCAATGATTTCCCGCTTTATTATGAAGCAACAAATGAAAAAGGTTTGTCAATGGCAGGGCTTAATTTTCCAGATGAAACAGTTTACAAGGATTTTAATCATGAGAAGAGTAACGTTTGTATATTTGAACTTATCCCTTGGATTTTAAGTAAATGTGAAAGCGTAGAAGAAGCCAAAAAAGAGTTATATAATATAAATATTATTTCAGAAGATTTTAATAAGGATTTTCCATCAACACCACTTCATTGGATGATTTCTGATAGGGATTCTTCAATTACAGTTGAATGTGTTGATGATGGTTTGAAAATATACTATAATCCTGTTAGTGTGTTGACAAACAATCCTGAATTTCTAATACAAGTTTTTAATCTTAATAATTATATGAGTTTAACCCGTGAAGAGCCTGAAACAAGATTTGCAGAAGGATTTGATTTCAGTAAATACAGCAGGGGAATGGGTGCACTTGGACTACCAGGTGACAATTCTTCAATGTCAAGATTTGTAAGAGCTGCTTTTACAAGACTTAACTCAGTTTGTGGTGAAAGTGAAAAAGAAAGTATAAGTCAGTTTTTTCATATTCTTGGCACAGTTTCACAAACAAGAGGCACAGTTAGTGCAGATGGTAGTTTTGTGACAACAATTTATACATCTTGTTGCAATACAGATAAGGGTATTTACTATTATACAACCTATGAAAATAGTCAGATTACTGCAGTCAATATGCAAAATGAAAATCTTGACACAAGTGAATTGTTGATATATAATCTTGTAAGCGAGCAACAAATAAACTATCAGAATTAAATATTTAACTGCCACCGGGTAGTGTGAAGCAAATAAAGCGTTCACTGGTATATCGTTAGGTCTTTGAAGATATATCGTGAATGCTATTTTTTTGGAGTTTTTATGAAAAGATTAATTAATTATTTTACAAAATTTGAAATAGGATTGTGGACTTCATCAGTGCTTTTGATACTTATTTCATTCTGCATTTTTGACCGGGAAAACTACTTAACATTATTAGCGTCAATTATTGGTGCAACATTCCTGATTTTTAATGCAAAAGGTAATCCTATTGGACAATTACTGACAATGGTTTTTGGATTGCTATACGGCATTATTTCTTATGGTTTTGCTTATTATGGCGAGATGATTACATATCTCGGAATGACCTTTCCAATGGCATTTATAGCACTTGTTTCATGGCTTAAAAATCCTTATAAGAACAATAAATCAGAAGTAAAAGTCAACAGGTTATCAAAAAAAGAAATCCCATTTATGATGGCATTAACTATTATTGTAACAGTTGCGTTTTATTTTATATTAAAGCATTTTAATACCGCTAATCTAATTCCAAGTACCATTTCTGTCACAACAAGTTTTATTGCAGTTTATCTTACTTTCAGACGAAGTCCATATTTCGCACTTGCTTATGCTATGAATGATTTGGTTTTAATTATATTGTGGGTGTTAGCGTCAATAACGGAGATTTCTTATTTGTCAGTGGTAATCTGTTTTATAGTTTTCTTTGTAAATGATATGTATGGTTTTATTAGCTGGAAGCGGATGGAAAAACATCAAAAACTTAATATGTAAACAAAAAAGCTGATGTTTTTTATTAACATCAGCTTTTTTGTTTAGCCTGTAATATCACGAATACCGTTGCTTATACCATTACCGATATTTGATGCAGCTTCGCCTACGCCGTCAACAACATCACCAACAGCATTACCAGCGTTATTTACACCATTACTGATGTCGTTTTTAATGTTATTATCAGTTTTGTTGGTTGTACTATTGTTTTTATTGTTTATTGTTGTACTTGTCTTGTTAGTGGTGCTTGTACTTGTGTTTGTATCACTTACTTTGCCATCTTCTGTATTATTGCAACCTACAAGAAAAACACAAAGCAAAGCGGCTACCATTACCAAAACAATTGTTGCTTTTTTCACTGAAATCCCTCCTTAAACAGTGTGTTTATATTATTTCTCGTGATTATTGGTTTTATACTATTTTGTGAGTACACCACAATCACTGTAAAGCAAAATTAAAATATTATCTTCTTCACCAGTGTTACAATCAATATAAACTAATAATTCCTGACCTTTTTCGGTTTTACAATGAATTTCATAGCAGTATTGTTCGCTTTTCCAGTCAGTGGGAATTATACAAAGTTGTGTATCAATAACAGTTAGTGTATCGTTGATTTTTTTAACTGCCTGAGCTTCTGTAAGCGTTGGTGTGAATGTTTTACGAGTATGATGATTATGCACAAATCCCGTTGCATCAAAAGATAAAATTTCACCATTTTCAAGACTTACGCTTACTTTGATTAAGTCAGGATAAACCACAATGCCATTATTGTCACTTGCAAAGTTTATAGTACATATTCCGTCATCTGTAAAATAATAACTTTCTTTAAGATTGGTGTATCCAATTTTTTCAAGAAACTTTTTTGCTTTTTTGACTGCTTCATCTTGTTTTATTTCAATTTCACCTGCAAATTTTGAACTAATCATATATAGAGGGTATCCACCTTTTTTTGTGACAGCTATGGTGCAATTTTCACTTTTAAAAACATAGCAGGGTATATCACCATTTTCTTCATATGAATATTCAATAGAGTTTTTCTCGTCTTCACATACTTTTTTAGCAATTTTAAGAGCGTTTTCTTGTGGAATTTCTTTTAATCCTTTTAGTAATAAAGGTGTTCCTTGTTCGATATGGTCAGAAAATGGACCGTCATAGATAAGTGATGGTAAATCTGAAAGAGATTGCTCAACATCGTCAAAACTGCTGTTTATAGTAACAAGATTACTATTTTTTTCTAAAAGAGTAGAATCATAATCTTCAAATGAAAAAGTCCCATTTTCCAGTTCGTAGCACATTTGATTTACCTTTTCGTTCAAAGAATTGCAATATTTATAAAGATTTGTAAGTTGGTGACGCTCTTCTGCACTTAAACTTTCACCATTTGCACTTTTTCGTCCTAACGCCATTACGAATTCACCAACTTGTGACAAAAATTTATATGTGTTAGCAAGTTGTGTGTCACTAGATGGTAACATTAATAAATTGTTCTTTGCATTTGAAGACTCACGCCAAAGTTCTGATGCAAGTTTTGCAAGCATAGTAGGTGTGCTTGAATACATTACCTTTTCAAGGTTTGTTCCAATATTGTTAAGATTTTCATCTAAAGAAACAAGTGCTAATTGATTAGTCAAAAGCACTTCTCGTTCATATTTCATAAGTTTAACCGATTGTACGATACTAAATATTCCAATTACCAGAATAATAGTAGTTGTATAGAGTATAATTCTTATTTTACTTCGTGAAAAAGTTGCTTTTTTACCCATTTTTATCACTCCTTTTTATGTTTAAGGTTATTGTTAACAAAAAATTCAAAAATATACCATAAAAATCATCATTTTCTATTTGCCAAATAGCAGATTTTGTAGTATAATTATTTTGATTTATTATGCAAAATGGGGTGAAGTATCGTAATGGTATATCTTGATAATAGTGCTACCACAAAACCATGTGAAAAAGCAGTGCAAAAAGCACTTGTTATGATGACTGAAAATTTCGGTAATCCCTCATCACTTCACTTTTGTGGATACAATGCAAAGAAAGAGTTAGACAGTGCAAGAAGAACTTTGTCAAACTTTCTCTCTTGTCAAGAAAATGAAGTTTTTTTTACACCAAGTGGTACTGTTGCAAATAATACTGCCATATTAGGTACTGCGAAAGCTAAACGTCGTGAAGGTAAAAAAGTAATCACAACATTACTTGAGCACCCAAGTGTAATAAAGCATTTTGAAATACTGGCCGAACAAGGTTTTGAAGTTGTTTACTTAAAACCCGATAATAAAGGTAAAATCAGTCTTGAAGATTTATCAAATGCAGTTGACGAAAATACAATTCTTGTTAGTGTTATGGCAGTAAATAATGAGGTTGGTTCAATTCAAGATATCAGTAAAATCAAAGGTATTATTAAAGATAATAAATCAAAAGCATATTTCCATTGTGATGCCGTTCAGGCATTCGGCAAAATTGCATTAAAGCCTAAAAAGTTAGGAATTGATTTAATGAGTATGAGTGCCCATAAAATACATGGTATTAAAGGCGCAGGTGCTTTGTATGTGAATAATAGCATTCGCATATTACCTAGTATTGCAGGCGGTGGGCAAGAAAGTGGTTTAATTTCTGGAACTGAAGCAATTCCTGCAATATGTGCATTCAGTGAAGCAGTAAATGATATTGGCAACGTCCAGAAAAATCTTGCAGAAGTAACAATCGTTAGAAATTATTTTGTTGATAAAATTTCAACACTAGAAAAAGTTTATGTTAATTCGCCTGAAGATGCACTTCCATATATTATCAACATTTCTGTTGAGGGTGTACCATCACAAGTAATGCTTAATTCACTTTCATCAATGGGTATTTGTGTTTCTGCAGGGTCGGCTTGTGCTAAAGGACATCGTAGTGATGTGCTTACCGCTATGGGTGTTTCACCGAAAGGTATTGATAGTGCAATCCGCATAAGTTTGTCAAAAACTACCACAGAAAATGATATGGATTTGTTGTATAATGGAATAGTTGACACTATAAAGCGTGTTAGGAGATAAAAATGAAAGAAATTATACTTATAAAAAATGGTGAGTTGGCCCTTAAAGGTCTTAACCGTTCAACATTTGAAGATATATTAATTAAGAATATTCGCAAAAGAATAAAACCTCTTGGCGAGTTTGAATATAGAAAAGAACAGTCAACTGTCGCAGTTGTTCCTATGGATGATTATATCGATATGGATGAAGTAAGTGATAGAATTAGTCGCGTGTTTGGTATCGCAGCATATTCCCGTGCTTTACAAGTTGAAAAGAATATGGATGTTATACTTGAAAATGCACCTAAATACCTTGCTGAACAACTTAAAAATGCAAAAACATTTAAGGTTGAGGGTAAGCGTTCAGATAAAAAATTCCCACTTAAATCTCCTGAGATTTCAAGAGAAGTGGGTGGGGCAATTTTAAGTGCATTTCCACACTTGAAAGTTGATGTTAAAAATCCTGAAATTCTTGTTACTATTGAAATTCGTGAAAAGTTCGCATTTATCCGTGGTAATCAGACTAAGGGTGCAGGTGGTATGCCAACAGGTACAGCTGGTAAATCTTCAATTTTAATTTCTGGTGGTATTGATAGTCCTGTTGCAGCTTATATGATGGCAAAGCGTGGTCTTGTACTTAATGCAATCCATTTTGCATCTCCACCATATACTTCACCTCAATCTGAAGAGAAAGTACATAATCTTCTTCGTCAGGTTACAAGATATTGCGGTAACATAACTCTTTTTACAGTTGGATTTACAGAAATCCAAGAAGAAATTCGCGATAAATGCCCAGAAGATTTGTTTACTCTTATTATGCGTCGTTTTATGATGAGAATTGCACAACGTATAGCAGAAAAAGAAGATAGTAAAGCTCTAATTACTGGTGAAAGTCTTGGCCAGGTTGCAAGCCAGACACTTAACGCTCTTGCTTGTACTGATGCGGTTGTAGAAATGCCTGTTTTCAGACCACTTATAGGTCTTGATAAAGATGAAATCATTAAGGTTTCAAGAAAAATTGACACATTTGATATTTCAATTGAGCCTTATGAAGATTGTTGTACAGTGTTTACACCAAAACATCCAAAAACTAAGCCACAGATTTTTGTGCTTGAAAATGCTGAAAAAGCATTAGACGTTGAGGCGCTTATTGAAAGAGCAATTGAAAATACAACTATTAAAAATATTTGTTTTTAAGGTAGATGTGTAATGACACTTGAAGAAAAAGTTGTTAAAATTCTTAATGAAAAAGGTCTTGTGTTAGCTACTGCCGAGTCTTGCACAGGGGGGCTTATTGCAAAAAGAATAACTGATGTTAGTGGTTCTTCATCAGTATTTAATTGTGGAATTGTCAGCTACAGTAATGAAATTAAAGAAAAAGTACTTGGTGTGCAATATGAAACCCTTGAAACTTATGGTGCAGTCAGTGAAGAAACTGTACGCGAAATGGTAAAAGGTATTTTAAAAATATCAGGTGCTGATATTGCAGTTTCTGTTTCAGGAATTGCAGGTCCTAATTCTGATAACACAAAAAAGCCAGTTGGTCTTATTTATCTTGCTGTTTCAGATGGTAAAAAAACAATAGTAAAACAACTTAACAATATTTTTAAAGAAGATATTAGAGAAAATAATAGAAATAGTGCATCAGATGAAGCGTTAAAAATGATTTTAGACTTGGTAGGTGAGTAAGATGAAAGAAAGAAAAATAGGTGTAGGTAGAATAATTATCCTTGTTGTTTGCCTCCTTGTTTTCCTTTTTTCAGCTTCACTTGTTATAAAGCATTTTATTGAAATTAAAAAAAATCAAGATTATTACGAAAAAATACAAGAACTTGTTACTGACTCAACTGAACAATCGGTAGATTATTCATCAGTTGTAACCGTAAATGCAGACACAGTTGGTTGGATTAAAGTGCCAAATACTAATATTGATTATCCTGTTGTTCAGTTTTCAAATAATGATTATTATCTTAATCACGATTTTGATAAAAAATATAATTATCGTGGTGCAATTTTTATGGATTATCGTAATAATCCAACAAAACTTGATGCAAATACGATCATCTATGGTCATAATTGTTATGATAAAACAATGTTTTCAGAACTTGACCAGTATGAAAAAATAGATTTTTACAAAAAAACACCAGTGTTTGAATTTAATACACTTGAAAATAATCATCAGTGGAAAATTTATGCGGTATTTATTTCAAATGCAAATGCACAAGAAGATAATGGTTATGTTTTTAACTATATTTATCCTCATATGAATGGTGAAAATTTCAATGGTTTTATTGAAGAAGTAAACAAACGCAGACTATATGTAACTGATGTTGATATTAACGATAATGATAAAATGTTAGTGCTTTCAACATGTGTTAGAACTCTTGATACTGTAAATAAATATGGTAAAACAACATACAGAGCAGATGCAAGACTTGTTATTCTTGCTCGCGCAGTCCGTGATGGTGAGAGTGCACAGGTTGATGTTTCAAAAGCCTATTTAAATAAAAATCCTAAATATCCGCAACTTTGGTATGATAATAAAAATATTGAAAACCCGTTTAAAAATGATAAGAAATGGTATCCTCAGGAGGTAGTGAATAATGGATAAGCTTGAGAACAATAATGAAGAACTTTCTTTTGAGGAACTTCGCAAAAAACTTGGTATGGATGAACCTGCTGTTCCTGAAAAAAATAGTGAATCAAATAAAACATCTCAACTTATATCAGATGATATTTTTGAACAAATAGAGCAAAAAATCACAGAGAATATTGAACCCGAAGAGTCGATTGGCCCAAAACATGTTGTTGAAGACGGTAAAACTTTTGTTGACATTACTGCACAATATGTAAAAAAAGATATAGTAAAAGATGTAGAGCAAAAAAGTGAGCCTGTGGTTGTTCAAAAGAAAAGAGTAAAAACATTTAATGAAATATTTGCAGACTTTTTTAAAGGCTTTATTCCTTTGAAAAAAGATAGTGTAAAAGAGCGAATTCGTAAGATTATTATGGACGTTGCTTTGATTACAATTATTGGTTGTTGTTTTGCTTTTGTTGATTTGTTTATTGAAAGACAAGTTCAGTTAAAGCAAAAAGAAGAAATTCAGAGTACAATTGTTGAGACTGACGATTTTAATGAGAATCAATACGTAGAAGCATGGCAAGATGTTTTTGCAAAGTATCCGAATATCAAATTTCCAGAAAATATGAATCTTAAATTTTCATATCTTTATGCAGTTAATCAGGATTTGGTTGGTTGGATAAAAATTAATAACACAAATCTTGATGTTCAGGTTGTTCAGTCAAACGACAATGATTATTATTTGAAACGTGATTTTTATAAAAAGTCAAGTCGTTACGGTTGTCCATATCTTGATTTTAAAAATGACCCAAAATATCTTGATGATAACACTGTTATTTATGGTCATCATATGACAGATGGTCTTATGTTCTCAAATCTTGATAAATATAAAACTCTTGAGGGCTATAAAGAGTCACCAATTATTGAATACAGTACATTGTATGAAACATATTATTTCAAAATATTTGGAGCATTTATATCTAATGCAAAGTTGTCTGACGATAATGGTAATTTCTTTAACTTTATTGTTACTGATTTCTTAACTGATGAAAAGTTCATGGGGTTTGTTGATGAAATAGAAAAAAGAAGCATTTTTAAAACTGGAGTTAATGTTCAACCAGATGATAAATTGATTACACTTGTTACTTGTTCACATGAGTTTGATAGTGCAAGACTTGTTGTGGTTGGTAGACTTCTTCGTGAAAATGAAGAACCTTCAGTTAATGTGGATGATGCTAAAATTAATACTGCACCCAAATACCCACAAGCTTGGTATGATGCAAAAGATATGGCAAATCCATATGAGAATGATATTTGTTGGACACCATAAAATAGTTTAATATTTTAGTTTATATATAGGGAAAAAAGAGAGGTAAAGCAAAATGAAAGTTAGATTACTGTCACTTAATATTGACAAAAATATGCCTTTTGCCAGATATCAGGCAAGAGTTGTAAGCAGTATCAAGGCATATTCATCTGAAGTGTCATCTTTTGAGGAAAGCGAAAACCTTCGCGATTTGTTTGGCTCATTACAAGATGCATTAGAAAATGATGAGTTGATTGTTGTTGCAGTTGATAATAGTCACTACATAAAACTTAAAAACGCACTTATTCAGGCACTTGAAACTGAAACAGTATATAATTCAGCAATACTCAATATGCTTGAAAGTGATGAAGAAATGGATGATAATACACGAAAAGCATTCTCACTTTTTCCAGAACTTGCAACAGTGTTTTTATCAAAAGATGGAATGTATTCAGGCTTCGGTATTGAAAATGGGACACAATTTCTTTTAATGCTTCCTATTGATAATGATAGAATTAATATGATTTTAAGAAATGGTGTAGTGCCATTTCTTTCAAAACATATTGAGGTAACTGGTGAAGATGAGTTCTTAGGTGAAAAGAAATTTTTTGAGAATGAAAAAGTTGCAATTGCGGTAAACCGTATTGTTGAGTCTGGATCAGTTGCTGCAGTCAGCGGTACACCAAACGCTGAAATCGTTAAGAGTTGTGGAGACAATGTTGCTAAATTTGACGAAGTATTTATGTTCACACCTTATGTTGAAGATAAAGGTGATGTAAATGCTACTGAATATGCTGCTCAGCTTGCAAAAGTAAGCATTGATTTGTCTGCTGCTAATATTGGCGCTTCAATTAGTGATATTTATACGGCAAATGAAACAAAATTTATTTGTATTGCAGTAGCTAATGATGAGTCAGCAGTTGTGAGAAAACTCTATATGTCTGATAATGAATCTGAATCAGAATTTATTGAGGCAGCTGCTATCGAACTTATTGAGCTTATTGGTGAAAAAGCTGCAGGTGTACAAAGCATAGGTATTGAAATTACTGAAGATAACAATAATAAAATTACAGATGAAGATAAGAAACCAGTAAACAAAAAATCGATTATCATTATTTCGGCAGTTTTAGGTGCAGTTGTAGTACTTTGTGCAGTTCTTGGTATCGTATATAAGGTTCAAGGTGAAAATGGTGCTTTGGCTAATATGTTTAACAAGATTTTTAACATTACAACAACTACAACAACCACCACAACAACTACAACAACTACTACAGAGCCACAGACAAGTGCTCAGGCAACAGAAGTTAAACTTTCAGACTTTATGATTTCTGATTTAATTAAAATTGAAATGTTAAAGAATATGGAAGAAGAAACAACTGAAGATGCAGAGTCAACTACAGATGATGAATCAACTACAGAAAGTACAACTGAACCTACAACAGAAGTAGATATGGGTGCACCAACAGTTATGAAAATCAATGGTATTGAAATTGAAGCTAAAGAGGCTCTTGGCAGACTTGTTATGACTGAAATGGGTGAGGGTTATAATATCGAGGCTGTTAAGGCTCAGGCAGTTGTAATTTATACATATCTTAAATATCGTGATACAAACTTTGAAATTGATGGTGTAAAAATCAGTGACACAGTTAATGACGAAGTCAAAGAAGCTGTTGATAGTGTGTTTGGCGAATATTTAACATTCAATGGTGAAGTTGCTTTAACACCATATTTTGAAATTGCTGCAAAGAAAACAGCTAGTGCAGAGGGAATATTCTCAAAGGAATATTCATATCTTAAACCTGTTTCAATAGCAGGTGAACCAGATTCGTTGGCAGAAAGTTATAAAGTTGAACGTAAATATTCAATGGGTGAATTTAAAGGATTACTCTTGAATTATGACAGTAAACTCATTCTTGGTGATAAACCTATTATGTGGGTAAGTGTTGATACACACGATGCATCAATATCTTCAAGTATTGGATATGTAACAAAAGTAACAGTGGGTGGTAAAGAAATCAGTGGTCTTGACTTCCGCACAAAAGTATTTACATCATCAACACTCCTTTCACACTGCTTTACAGTTGATTATAACGAAGCAACAAGTGAATTCCTTGTTACATCATATGGTAATGGTTTAGGCGTTGGTATGAGTAAAACTGGTGCTAACCATTTAGCTGATAAGAAAGCAAGTTATAAGAAAATTCTTTCAACATATTTTAATGGAACAATACTTACACAGGAGAAAAATGTATGAAAATTTTAGTTACAGGCGGAGCAGGATTTATTGGTTCACATACTTGTGTTGAGCTTCTCAACGCAGGTTATGAAATTGTTATTGTAGATAATCTTTACAATTCAAGTGAAAAATCACTTGACAGAGTAAAAGAATTAACAGGCAAAGACTTTGCTTTTTATCCTTATGACATCAGAGATAAAGAAGGATTGCGCAAGGTTTTCAATGAACATAAAATTGATGCGTGTATTCACTTTGCAGGACTTAAAGCAGTAGGTGAGAGTGTCAGAAAGCCTTTAGAGTATTACGATAACAATATTGGCGGTACATTGGCACTTTGCGAAGTTATGCGTGAATATAATTGCAAAAAGATTGTGTTCAGTTCATCTGCAACAGTATATGGCAGTAGCAATATTTCACCACTTAAAGAAGATATGAAAACAGGTGGCACAACAAACCCTTATGGCACTACAAAATATATGATTGAAATCATTCTTGAAGATTTCCATAAAGGTGATAATGATTGGGCTGTAACACTCCTTCGTTATTTCAATCCTATTGGTGCTCATAAGAGTGGTAGAATTGGCGAAAATCCAAATGGTATTCCAAACAACCTTATGCCATATATAACACAAGTTGCTATCGGCAAATTGCCTTGTCTTAGTGTATTTGGCGATGATTATGATACACATGATGGTACAGGTGTCCGTGACTATATTCATGTTGTAGACTTGGCACTCGGTCATGTTAAAGCTGTTGAAAAAATACTTAAAGACGAACCAAAGGTTAATGTTTATAATCTTGGTACCGGCAATGGTTACAGTGTTCTTGATATTGTTAAGGCTTTTGAGCAGGCTTCAGGACAGAAGATTGAATATAAAATTGCTCCTCGTCGTTCTGGTGACCTTGCAGTTTGCTATTCAGATGCATCAAAAGCATTCAATGAACTTGGTTGGAAAGCAGAACGTGGACTTCTCGAAATGTGCGAGGACTCATGGCGTTGGCAGAGCGGCAATCCAAACGGATTTGATGACTAAATAAATTAAAAAATATAAAGTAAAGGGTGATTCAAGTGAAGAAAAAAGGTTTGTTAATTGGTTTAGGTGCAGTTGTTCTTGTTATTGTGCTTATTGTCGGCAGTCTTGTCAGCACATATAACGGACTTGTTGACGAAAAAGCAAAAGTTGATAATACTGAAGCTCAGATTCAGACATATTTACAGCGTCGTGCAGATTTAATTCCTAACCTTGTAAGTACTGTTAAGGGCTATGCTGCTCACGAAGAAGAAGTATATACAGCTCTTGCAGATGCTCGCGCAAAGCTTAATTCAGCATCAAATGCTGAAGAATATACCGAAGCAATGGAAAGCTATGATTCTGCACTTTCACGACTTTTGATAGTTGTTGAAAATTACCCTGAACTTAAAGCAAATGAAAACTTTATTTATCTTCAGGATGAACTTTCAGGTACAGAAAACAGAATCAGCACAGCTCGTAAAGACTATAATGACGCAGTAACTGAATACAACAAGTCAATTAAAAAGTTCCCAACAGTTATTTTTGCAGGAATGTTAGGCTTTGATGAGGCAGAATATTTTGAGGCAAGTGATAATGCTCAGAATGCTCCTATAGTAGATTTTGAATAAGAAGATATGAAAAAGATTAGTAAAGTTTTAATAATTACTTTAATTATATCTATTCTTTTGTCATTTTCTTCAATGGCAATTGATTTGCCAGAGCCTACAGACGAATTCTTTGTAAACGATTTTGCCGATGTTATTGATGATGAAGTTGAAAATGAACTTCAGTCAATAGGTGTGAACTTGTATAATCAGACAACTGCACAGGTGGTTGTTGTTACAGTGGACTCCCTTGATGGCTATGATGTCAGCGAATATGCTCTTGAATTAGGTCGCGAGTGGGGAGTAGGCAGTGAAGAAAGCGATAACGGTGTAGTTTTGCTTTTGTCAGTTAATGACCGTGAAGTTACAATTCAGGTGGGCTACGGTCTTGAAGGCTGTCTGCCTGATGGTAAAACAGGTCGAATTCTAGATAATTATGCTATCCCATATTTGATTGATGATGATTTTTCAACAGGACTTTCAGAAGCATATAAAGCGATTGCTTCGGTAGTCTATGAAGAATATGGCGTTGAATTGGACGAATATGACCTTAATAATTATAATGATGAAAATGTATATGAAGTATCTCATGAAGAGCTTTCTGTAATAATTATTACGGTATTAACAGTCGTTTCAATAATAGTTTTTTTAATCATAAAATGCAAAGATAATGGCAGCTCAGGTCACGGTGGAGGCTATTATGGTGGGGGCTATTATGGTGGTGGCACTCATTACGGTGGTAGCACTTATCGTGGTGGATTCAGCTCAGGTGGCTTCCGTGGTGGAGGTGGCTTCTCTGGTGGAGGCAGTTTCCGTGGAGGCGGTGGCTCCTTCGGTGGAGGGGGCTCATCAAGAAGATTTTAGGGTGTAAAAAATGAGAGTATTTGATTTTGATAATACACTTTATAATGGCGAAAGCATAATAGATGTTTTTCTATATTTTTTAAAGAAAGATTTTAAAACAATTATTCGTTATGCACCAAAATTCATTAGGGACTTTATTCGTTATAAATTTGATAAAATTACTGTTGAAGAAGCTATGAACAGTTATGGTAAAGCTTTTAAAGAGTATTGTCAAAAATATGATAATATCTATGATGAGTTTGAGAAGTTTTGGGACATTAACGAACATAAAGTGAAAGATTTTTATGCCACAATTCAGGATGACGAAGATATCGTTGTTTCAGGTTGTCCTTATTGTCTTTTAAAGATAATATGCGACAGAATCGGTATAAAACATTACATAGGCTCAGATATTGACCCAATTAAAGGCGAAATAAACAGCATTTGCTATAAAGAACACAAACTTGAAGTATTTAGGTCTGTATATGGAGATGTGGTTATTGATGATTTTTATACTGATTCAATGGCCGATAAGCCAATGATGGATATTTCAAAAAATGTCTTTATGGTTGATGGTAATAAAATTACACAAATCAAAAACGATGGAATTTATCTTAATGATAAATTTTAATAAATAATTAAATATGAGTAGGTTGGGCAGTTGCGTAAATCTTTGATTTATGAGGAAAGTCCGAGCATCATACAGCAGGGTAACGGCTAACGGCCGCCGAGGGTGACCTTAGGGAAAGTGCATAGAAAATTACCGCCACTTTATGTGGTAAGGGTGGAAAGGTGAGGTAAGAGCTCACCGGCGTTGCAGAGATGCAACGGCCGAGCAAACCCTACCCGATGCAACATCGACTGAAGTTGTCAGCTGGGCAGATACTTCAACGGATGGCTAGAGGCATATAGCAATATGTGTCGCAGATAGATAATTGCCTTAAACGACAGAACTCGGCTTACAGGCCTACTCATTTTAATATAAAAGCCCGTAAGGGCTTTTGTTTTTAACAAAATAAAACTAATCCCATATAATGTGTCGAGGTGATTTTTTATGTTAGATGCATTTTTAGGGTCCGTTTTATTGTCCTTAACACTTTTAGGTACTGTTGCAATTTGCTATATTATTATGTTAAAATTGTTAATACCCAAAAGCGATGGTATTTATTATATAGTTTTACCGTGTAATCAAAATACAAAAAATGTTCGTAAAAAAGCTTATGGAACAAGAATTAAACTTAATTTATTAGGTGAAGATTATTGCTCTAAAGTGGTTGTGCTTGATTCTGGTATAACTGAAGAAGAAAAAACAGATTTGCTCCCAATCTGTAAAGAAAGTAACGGGATTTATATTGTCCCAAAAGAATGTTTGAAGGATTACTTTGATGGAAGAGTTTGAAACAAAAATCAAAATAACGGGTACAGTAACAGATATAACTTATCATAATGATGTGAATGGTTATACTGTTTTTGTGGTTGATGATGGTGAAGAAGAACTTACTGTAGTAGGCACGGTTGCTGATTTAAAAATGGGTGACCGTGTTGAATTAGTAGGTGACTATGTATATCACTCTGTATATGGCAGACAGTTTAAGGCTGATTTCTGCAATGCACTTATGCCCGAATCTATTGAAGATTTATATCATTATCTTGCAAGTGGTGCAGTTAAAGGTATAAGAGAATCAACTGCACTTAAGATAATTGACAGATTCCAAGAAAAAACTTTTGATATATTACAGCACGAGCCAGAAAGACTTGCAGAAATTAAAGGTATTTCTCTTGAAAAAGCGAAGAAAATAGGTAAAGAATATAATGCTCAATGCTCAACAAGAGCTTTAATTATTGCGCTTTCAAAATACGGATTAAAGACAAGCGAATGTATAACTGCTTTTGATAAATTAGGCAAAAATGCAGTCGAAATGATTGAAAATAATCCGTATATTCTTTGTGAGGGTGATAACAGAATATCTTTTGAAAGAGCAGAGCAAATTGCCGATATGTTACCACAAAAGCCTGAGTCAAAATATAGAATTGAGGCAGGCGTGATGTATGTAGTTACTCACAATTTCTATAATGGTCATACTTGTTTGCCAATTGAAAAATTATTTTTGCCATCTGGTGATTTGTTAGGCGAAAGTCGTGAAAGTATTGAAATTGCAATTGATAATCTGTTAGCAACGAAAAGACTTGTGTGTGAAAAAATTGGTAGTCGTGACTTTGTGTTTTTACCTGAGGCGTATCACGCTGAAAAATCTATAGCAAAAAGACTTAATGTTTTGCTGAAATATCCGCCCGAAAATCCAATTGATGTGAATAAATACATAGCAAAGATTGAAAAATCTTCTAAAATTGAATATGCCGAAAAACAAAAAGAAGCAATTAAAACTGCAGTGAATAAAGGTATTCTTATTTTAACTGGTGGTCCAGGTACAGGTAAAACCACAACTCTTAATGGCATTATCAATATGTTTGAAAAGGATTTTCTCGATATTGCTCTTTGTGCCCCAACAGGTCGTGCAGCACAAAGAATGACTGAAGCAACAGGCAGAACCGCAACTACAATCCATCGACTTTTAGAGGTCGAGTGGGGAGAGGGTGATAAGCCTATATTTAAACGTAATCTTCGAAACCCTCTTGATTGTCAAGCGGTAATTGTTGATGAAATGTCAATGGTTGATATTTTCTTGTTTTCAAGTCTTTTAGATGCACTTCCACTTGGTTGTAGGCTTATAATGGTAGGTGATAGTGACCAGTTACCATCTGTAAGCGCAGGTAATGTGCTCAAAGATTTAATTGATAGCAATCTTATGCCTGTGGTTGAACTTAAAGAGATTTTCCGTCAGGCAATGAACAGCAACATAGTCAAAAATGCCCATGCAATTGTTAATGGTGAATATATTGAAACTGACTACAAAGATGGTGACTTTTTCTTTATGCATCGCCATTATCCTCTTGATGCTGTGCGCACAATAAAAGAACTTTGCACTAAAAGATTACCAGATGCCTATGGCTTTGACTCTGCAACACAAATTCAGGTGCTTTGTCCATCAAAAAAAGGTGATACCGGCACTGTAAATCTCAATCAGGTATTACAAGAAGCCCTTAACCCATCAGAAAAAGGAAAAGCCGAATACAATACTGGTTATCGTATATTCCGTGAAGGTGACAAGGTTATGCAAACCAAGAATAACTATAATATTCATTGGGAATCTCAAAGTGATGAGGGTGACGGTATCTTTAATGGCGATATAGGATTTATCGAGATTATTGATATTGCCCATGATGCTATTGTTATTGATTTTGGAGGTAAAAGAGCTACATATATAAAAGAACAACTTACTGAAATTGAACTTGCATATGCTGTGACAGTACATAAAAGTCAGGGTAGTGAGTTTGATGCAGTTGTAATACCAATGATTTCAGTGAATAATAAGCTTTGTTATCGTAATCTTCTTTATACTGCAGTAACCCGTGCAAAAAAATTGCTCATTCTTGTGGGTACAACAGGTTGCCTTAATAGTATGATTGAAAATAACAAAACTCAGCTTCGTTATTCATCACTTAAACATTTTATGCTTGACAACTGATTTGTAAGGTGTATAATGTAAACAAGCCAAGTAAATAGGGCGAAGTGCCATAGAGATTTAATAGTTTTTAAGTATTTAATTTCTTTTCTTGTAAAATTATTTATCTTAAAAATGCTTTGCATCTTAAATCAAAAAAGTTTGCCGAAGAACGAGGCATAAATTCGTAGGAATCCTAACGGATTTCAAGAATTTTAACGAAGTTATGCGGCAAAATCTTTGATTTAAGGCTGTTAAATTTCTATGACACTTCGCCAGTGGGTGCTGACGGTAAGTCGGCTGAGATTAGAGCTAATCCGCTCTTGACCATTGAACCTGATACGGATAATGCCGGCGTAGGAAATTTTTTCATTCAGCCATGCGGGTATTCCTTGGCTGATATTTTTATTTGGAGGTAAAAGAGAATGAAAAAGAAAAATTTATATTGGCTTGTAGAAAGTGCAATAATGATTGCTCTGTCAGCGGTTTTAGAGTTTGTTTCAAAGTCTATTATTCCTGAAATGGCATTTGGCGGTCAAATCACAATTGTAAGTATGCTTCCCGTAGTTTTAGTGGCGTGGAAATATGGAATAGGCAAAGGCGTTGCCACAGGATTTGTTTATTCATTAGTCCAGATGGCTATGGGTATGGGCACAATCAGTAAAATGATTTTACCATCATCTGATGAATATCTTGGTAGTCTTGTGAATATT
This sequence comes from Candidatus Fimenecus sp., assembly GCA_045613585.1. Taxonomy (GTDB): domain Bacteria; phylum Bacillota; class Clostridia; order Oscillospirales; family Acutalibacteraceae; genus Fimenecus. The sequence goes on from JAZLBG010000115.1 coordinate 20,042, forward strand.
GCACTTATGTTTGTTTTTGATTACATACTTGCATATACAGTTCTTGGACTTTCTGCAATGTATAAAAAGATAATCAAAAAAGACTATGTTTCATTAGCACTTGGTGCTTTTACAGTGCTTGCATTTCGTTATATCTGTCATATTATTTCAGGTTATATTCTTTTTGGCGCATGGGCAGAATGGTTTTTCACTCAAGAAGGTTTCTACTCATGGGGCGAAACAATAATGAATACATTCAGTGGCAACGGACTCGCATTTGTATATTCAGTTATTTATAACGGATTTTATATGATTCCTGAAATCATAATCACAACAGTAGTTGCAGTAGTAATCGGCAGAATTCCACAAATAACCAAAACAACAAAATAAACAAAAAATCCCTTACTCATACGAGTAGGGGATTTTTTACTTTTATTCATCAAATCTTCTGTCGAAACTTCTGTACTGAATTGCCTCTGTAATGTGCTTTGTATCAATTTCCTCTGCATTGTCAAGGTCTGCGATTGTTCGCGCAATTCTCAACACCTTATCATAAGCACGTGCAGAAAGTGAAAGTCTTTCAAAAGCAGTTTTAAGTATAAATAAAGCATTTTCAGTCATTATGCAATATTTTCTTGTGCTTGCAGCATCCATTTTTGCATTACAAGTGATTTTTGTACCTTCAAAGCGCTTATGTTGAATTGCTCGTGCTTTTTCAACACGTTTCTTGATTTCGCTTGATGGCTCCGCTTTGTGATTTCCTGAAAGATTTTCAAAATCAACAGGTGGCACATTAATATGTATATCAAGTCTGTCAATAAGTGGTCCGCTAACACGATTTAAGTATCTTTGAGCAGCACCACTTGAACAAGTACAAGGGCGTGTAGGATGCCCATAATACCCACAAGGACAAGGGTTCATTGCACAAATCATCATAACTGAACAAGGGTATTGAAATTTAGCCATAGCTCTTGAAATGCTGATAATTCCATCTTCAATAGGTTGACGTAAAACTTCAAGGGTGTTTCTAGTGAATTCTGGTAATTCATCAAGAAATAAAACTCCGTTATGAGCTAAAGAAACTTCACCAGGTCTTGGTATTGCGCCACCACCTGAAAGTCCGGCAGGGGAAACAGTGTGATGTGGTGAACGGAATGGCCTTGAACGAATAAGCGAAATACCACTTGGCAACGCACCTGCAATTGAATAAATATTTGTCGTTTCGATTGATTCTTCAAATGTCATATCCGGCAAAATTGATGGCATTCTTTTTGCAAGCATACTCTTACCAGACCCCGGCGGGCCAACCATAAGTACATTATGTCCACCAGCCGCAGCAATTTCTAATGCTCTTTTAACTTCTTCCTGACCTCGCACATCTGCAAAATCAGGAATGTTCAAAGGATTGTAATATTCAGTATAATTGTCAGTAGTTACAGGTTTAATTTCTTCCATACCAGTGAGATGTTTAAGTAATTGAAATACAGTTTTTACTGGGTAAACTTCAATTCCTTGAACTACGGCACCCTCACTTATGTTGTCATTAGGTATGAAAATCTTTTTGATACCATTTTTCTTGGCACAAAGCACCATTGGCAATACACCATTTACTTTACGAAGTTCGCCATCAAGAGAAAGTTCACCAATAAACGCCATTTCATCAGTAACGCCCTTTAGTTGTTCGTTTGCGCAAAGTAATGAAATAAGAATAGGCAAGTCATATAAAGGGCCTTCCTTTTTCATATCAGCAGGAGCAAGGTTTACAGTTATTCTGCTTACAGGGTATTGAAGATTAGCATTTTTAATTGCAGAGCGCACACGCTCACGACTTTCTGATACAGCAGTGTCAGGAAGTCCTACAATATCAAATCGTGGAAGTCCTCCTGAAATATCTGCTTCAACAATGACTTTGTAAGCTTCCATTCCAAAAAGACCAAGACTTGTAACCTTTGCAAACAAAATAATCACATCCTTGAAATTACTTATTTAATTATACTATAAATGTTGTTATATTTTCAATAAAAAATAGTATATATTTTGTATTTACTTTTTATATTATTTAGCGTAAAATATATACAGTTAAAATTAGGAGGTATTGTTGTGAACGATATCAACAAACTTTATGAACAATGGCTTACTTGTGCAACCGCAGATGTGGATTTAATTCCTGAACTTGAAAGTGTAAAAGGTGATAATGAAGCAATTCTTGACCGTTTCTATAAAAACCTTGAATTTGGTACAGCGGGACTTCGTGGTGTTATTGGTGCAGGTACAAACCGTATGAATGTATATACTGTTAATCAGGCTACTCAAGGTCTTGCAGACTATCTTAATGAAACATTTGAAAATCCATCAGTTGCAATTGCTTATGACTCAAGAATTAAGTCAAAAGAATTTGCAGAAAGTGCAGCAGGTGTTTTAGCTGCTAATGGTGTTAAGGTCTATATTTATCCTGAACTTGTACCAACTCCAATGCTTTCATTTGCAGTCAGAAGACTTGAATGTTCATCAGGTATTATTATTACTGCAAGTCATAACCCATCAAAATATAACGGGTTTAAGTGCTATGACCCAAATGGCTACCAAATGACTGACGAAGCAGCTGCAAAAACATATGAATATATTCAGAATATTGATATGTTTTCTGGTGTTAAAACAATGAGTTTTGAAGATGCTTTAGCAGAAGATATGGTCGATTTTATTGAAGATTGGCTTTATGAAGAGTTTTATGCAAAAGTTAGTTCTTGTCTTGTAAATTCTGATTCAATTAAAAAAGCGGGTCTCAAATTGATTTACACACCACTTAATGGTGCTGGTAATAAACCTGTAAGAAAAGTTCTCAAAATGGCAGGAATTACTGATGTAACTGTTGTTAAAGAACAAGAAAAACCAGATGGTAATTTCCCAACTTGTCCATATCCTAACCCTGAAATCCGTCAGGCTTTTGAATGCGCAATCGAAACTGCAAAAGGTACAGATGCTGATTTGCTTCTTGCAACAGACCCAGACTGTGACCGCGTTGGTATCGCAGTAAAAGATGGCGACGATTATGTTCTTATGACAGGTAATGAAGTTGGCGCCATGCTTGCTGAGTATCTTCTTTCAACTTTAAAAGAACAGAATAAATTACCTGAAAAGCCTATAGTTGTTAAGTCAATTGTTACAACTCCTCTTATTGAAGCAATTTGTAAAGAATATGGTGCAGAAGTTGCCGACTTGCTTACAGGGTTTAAATATATTGGTGAACTTATTACAAATCTTGAAAAAGATGGTAAAGAAGATAATTTTGTAGTTGGTATGGAAGAGTCATACGGCTATCTTCGTGGAATTCACGCTCGTGATAAAGACGCTGTTGTAGCATCACTTATGATTTGTGAAATGGCTGCGGTGTATAAGCTTAAAGGGATTTCTCTTAAACAATTTATGGATAGTATCTACGAAAAATATGGTATGTATCTTAATACTGTTCTTAACTTTGCTTTTGAAGGTGCAAGTGGTATGCAAAAAATGGCAGATATCATGAATTCACTGCGCGAGAATGTACCAACATCTTTTGCTAATAAAAAAGTTGTAAAAGTTGCTGATTATAAAACAAGTAGTACAACTGATATGACAACAGGGGAGAGTGCTGTAATTAATCTTCCAAAATCAAATGTGCTTTCATATTCTCTTCAAGATAACAGTAAAGTAATTGTTCGCCCTTCTGGCACAGAGCCTAAAATTAAGGTTTACATTACTGCTTGTGGTAATACAAGAACAGAGTCGGAAGCAGATACAACGCTTATTGCAGAAGATGCTAAAAAACTTTTAGGAGTATAAAGATGAATAGAGAAAAATTTATAAAAGGTGTTGCGATTTTTCTCGCAGTACTTATGCTTGCAAGTACAGCGACAGTTGTATTGCAAATGTTTATGTAAAAAGTTAGCCACAGAGTTTTTCTGTGGCTCTTTTTATTGATTAATTTGATTTGTTTTGTGAAAATTATACATAATCTTTAGTTGACATTTGATTTTTTTGTGCTATAATCTATTTAATATGTGTGAGTGTATTGCATATTGCATTTTTTTGAGGTGAATTTTAAAATATGGGTTTATCAAATAATATTATTGATGATAATATTCTTGTTTCCCGCGCAAAGTCTGGTAATGCCGAAGCACTTACTGTTTTGCTTGAAAAATATTCGAAAAAAATAATGCAAAAATCACTTGCATTTAAAAATCTTAACGGAATTGAAAGTGAAGACCTTTACCAAGAGGGTATGATTGGTTTTGTTTCTGCAGTTTATTCTTTTGACGAGAAACTTGGTGTTCAGTTTGCTACATATGCAAATACTCTTGCTGTCAGAAAAATGCTTTCTGCACTCCGCAAAGCAAATAACAAATCAAATCTTCCTTTGCAATATTATGTTTCTATAGAAGATGAAACTGATTTACTTTCTCATTCGCCAACCCCTGAAGAACTTGTAATTTACAACGAAGAACTTGATTTGATTAATGATTTTATTGAAAACAATTTGTCAAAATCAGAAAAAAAGGTGTTCAGACTAAATGTTGCAGGTCTTTCATATTCTGAAATTGCAGATGTTTTAGAATGTGATGAAAAATTTGTGGATAATGCACTTCAAAGAATTCGCAGAAAACTCCGCAAATTAGATGTATAAAAATATGCCCATAACTCAAAGAGGAGCATTGTTTCAATGACTACGGTGCAATTCCGTATAGGGTAAAAATAAATTAAGCGAGGTACTAAAAATGTACGAAGACAAAACACTCACCTGTAAAAATTGTGGAAACGAGTTCGTTTTTACTGCAGGCGAACAGGAATTCTATGCAGAGAAAGGACTTGTAAACGAGCCAAAGGTGTGTAAAGAGTGCCGTATTGCCCGTAA
>JAZLBG010000116.1:0-1155 GCA_045613585.1 Candidatus Fimenecus sp.
TGTATACACTGTGAAATCAATTGATGAATCTTTTATTTCACTTGCTACTTGTTGCACTTTGTCTGCTTCGAATGTTGCAATACGTTTTGCACCAACATAGCGTTTTGCCCAATAAGATGTGCTCATGCTTGTTACTGTTACACCTGAGCTAGTAGCTGAGTGAATGAACTTGTTGTTACCAACATAAATCCCTACATGCGATACACCTCTACCAGATGTATTGTAGAATACTAAATCTCCAACTTGTAAATTACTTTTTGAAACGGCCTTACCTTGTGAATATTGAGATGCCGATGTACGATTAATTGGTATGCCTAGTTGTTTGAATACTAATTGTGTAAATCCTGAACAATCTAGACCTCTTGTTGTTGTTCCTCCATATACATATGGAACACCAATATATTTATAAGCTGTATTTGTTAATTGTGTTTGTGTTGCTGCTTCTGCTTTATCTGCACCAGCACCTGATAAAATCATGAATGATGCAAAAATTGGTAATAACCATTTCTTCATAATAATTATTTAAGACTCCCTTCAAAATCATTGGGTTTTTTTCCTACTTAAAGACTAACACAAATTATCGTGTAATAATTTTTCACTTCTGTAACAGTTATATAAAAAACAAAAAGCACTATTTTTCTATCCTAAAATAGAAAAATAGTGCTTTTATTAGCATTTTTATGCTACTACATTATCTAAGCGTAATATTGCTGTAATATTGCCCACTATAATATGTAAGATTATTTACTTGAAAATAACTGAATATAGTAGAATCCACCATTATAATCCTTTTTTATTGCTACACCTATATGTGTGTACGTTGATTTTAACATGTTTTCACGATGTGAATCTGATGCCATCCATGCTTTCATCGCTTCTTCTGGCGTTGATAAATAACGAGCAATATTTTCCCCAAAGCTTGAAAATTCATAATCAAATAGTGCCGCCATATCCCACGGATTCCCGTAGTAAGGTGATTTATGGTCAAAATATTCATGCTCTAGTATGTCCTGAACTTTAATAATAGCAAGCTGATTGAGGGATGGGTCTTGAATTAATAAGGAAAGGCCTTGCTTCTCACGTTCCTCATTTACTAATTGAATCGTTTTCGTTACCCACAGTTCATGTTCCTGTAACGTCGTAATATAAGTTTTC
>JAZLBG010000117.1:0-17839 GCA_045613585.1 Candidatus Fimenecus sp.
GGAGCTGTCAACGAAGTTGACTGAGGGGTAGTCAAAAACGCCTATTAAAGCCTATCTCTCCCTCCGTCAACGCTAACGCGTTGCCACCTCCCTCGTCAGAGGGAGGCAAAACAACACCATTCAATGAGCCCGACAAACTCCAATTTACAAAACAAAAAGGCGGGGGTTACCCGCCATAAGTGTTATTCTTCATTCAATATCTGTCTTACATCATCACCAATAAATGCTACTGTTGAGAAGTTGCCAATGATTCTTGATACAATACTTTCAGGGTATCGGCCCTTGATTTCGTTAAGGTCAAGATTTGAACTGATAATTGTTGGTACCCCTCTACAAATTCTGCTATTGAGAATATTGTAAATTGCAGAGATTGTATAAGCAGTTGTAAACTCTGCACCTAAATCGTCTAAAATAAGCAAATCTGCATCAATAAGCATTTTTTCTGTGTCGGTATCTGCTTTGCCGAATTTTTCTTTCTCCATTTTATTGAGAAAATTAATTACAGAGCCGTATATTACATTATAGCCTTTTTTAATAGCCTCGTTAGCTATTGCCAAGGACAAATGAGTTTTGCCAAGACCTGTTCTACCATAAAAATACAAACTTTGAGAATCAAGGTCAAATCTCTGTGCATATTTCACACAACTGTTATATACATAACTCATTTCTTCTCTTGGTGACTCACCTTTTTTTGCTGCTGGGTATAACTCCAAATCAAAATCTTCAAAACTTGAAAGTTCAAGTGGAGTGTTTCTATTAAGTTCTTCTGCTGCATACTTTTTAAGAAGTGACATATAGCAATCACAATATTTTGAGCCGTAAGACACATTTCTTTCGTCGTCACGTTCTTCACAAACACCTGTATCTTCACACTTTTTGCAAGTATATTGAGCGTCAAGATAATCTTCTGGTAGTTTTAATGCTTTAAGAAGATTTTTACGCTCTTTATGAAGTTCTTCATTCTTTTTGCGAATATTAGAAAGAGCAGTTTCTACATCTTCTTTTGGTAAAGAAAAGGCGCGTACAATTGACATACCAGTTTTTGCGAGTTCTTCTTCAATAAACAAAAATTCAGGGTATTTTGTTGTCAATTCGTCTTTATTTGCCGCAGCATTCATTTCTGCAACATTTTTTCTGTCTTTAATCTCTGCACGAACTTTTTCATGCAATTTTCTAGAATATGCCAACTTTTACGCCCCCTTTGCTCTTGTTCTTTTTTTATTTTTCTTTGTACCAAAATCTTTGCGATTTTCACGAGCTTTTTGCTCTGCTTTGCCAACATCAAAACTTGTTTCTTTTTGCTTATTCTGAGATTTTGAAGCTTTGCTTTCAAATTTCTTTGTGCCTTTTTCAATATCTTCAACTGTAAACATTTCTGCTTTACGCCAGTTTTTAATTGTGCCATTCATATGAATAACATTACGCCAAACGAGTCTGCCTGTTAATTTTTCTGTTTTCATAATATTAAAGGCTTTTTCGATTTCGTCAATAGAATAACCCCATCTTAACCACTCACAAAAAAGTTCCAACACTGCAAATGTTGGTGGAGATGTATCGTTATTTGTGCGAATTGCAAGCTCACGAAAAACAGATAATGCTTTATCTATTTCAGTTATATAATCGTCAGCCGCCGCCTGATTTGTAATACCATTTTCAGCCCAATATTTTGCTATTCTTATAATATCGTCCTGACTTACACTATCAACGCTTTTTGCAAAATGCAAAAGACAGTTAGCAACATCAGGTTTAATTCCGTAACAGAATACAACCGCGTGAATTGTGCATTGCATACTGTAACCTATTGTAACGCCCAAAATCTCTTGAGCCTCAAGGAAAAGTCGTTTAATGCTACTTCTGCCCTTAAGAATTTTATTGATTTCATCTTGTGTTGGTGATGTATAACGGATTTCAGGAAGTGGTTTTACTAACTTTTCTGCAGGCGCTATCTGTTTTTCAGTTTTAACCTGCTCTTTTTTCACTTCTGTTTCAAGAACACCATTATCTTGCCAATATTCAACACATTCTTCTGCTTCGCTTTTTGAGAGATTTGTTTTCTTCATAAGTTCTTCTATTGTAATTTCAGGATTTCTGAAAATGCAAAGAATAGCTTTGATTTGTTCACCTGTTGCAAATTTAAGTCCTTTATCAACAATCTCAGTTGGTAATGAAAACATTGATGCATAAACTTTAGGATTTACTTTAAACATAATCTCTCTCCTTTCACGAAAAATCCACAATGGGCAGGGAAAATAAGTATATCATATTTTGTCGCTATTTGCAATCACAAGATAGACCCCCAAAGAGAAGCCCCAAACCCAAAATGTATGGTCTGCCATACAAAACCTGTTCGACAAATTATACTTCGTGAATTGTGCATTCTGCATTCTTATAGTAGTGCCCTAATATCTGCTTATAACTTAATCCTTGTTGTGCCATATAATTTGCACCATATTGGCTCATTCCTACACCATGACCATAACCATTAACGGCAAAAACGAAATTACCGTCATCATATTTAATAGCAAAAGTACTGCTTCTAAGGTCGAAAATTTTACGTATTTCAGTACCTTTAAAGGTTTTGCCACCAATAACAATAGTTTTCACCATACCAGTTTCTGTGTTGGTGATTTTTTCTACCCATTTTTCAGGCTTTTTACCCAATTCAGCACCTTTATCAGTAACTTTTTTCTTAAAATCTTCAGACGAAACTATCACTTCAGATTTATATGCAGGAGAGAGCTTGTCGCCTGTACTTTCTACTGATACAAGATAAGGGTAATCACCACCCCATACATCTGCAGAATTTTCAGTTTGTCCATTAGAAATCGCATGAAAAACTGCGTTAATAGGCTCATTTTTATAAACAAGTATTACATTTAAAACCTCATCAACACATTCTTCTATTTTGCCGTGATAAGTGTCGTAGTTTTTACCCCACTTTTCTCTTTGCTCTTCTTCAGTTAAAAAGCCTTGATATGAAGTAGCGCTATCAGTAATATCTGCTTCACCTAAATCATCATTTTTATGTAACTTTGTGTATTCAAGTTTTGTATGTGCTGCCACTATTTGAGCCTTAATTGCTTCTTCGTGATATGCAGCATTAATTTCTTCTGCTGCTACGCCTATAAGATAATCTTTAAGGCTCAATTCAGTAATATTTTTACTGCTGGCGTTCATAACTTTTACGGTGACATTCTTTTCGGTGTTTTCTTCTGCTTTTGTAGTGGTTTCAGTAATTTCTTCATCTGAAAACTCTTTTAAAAATACATCCGTTGCTTTTTCAACAGAAACAAGCGGAAACAGTATCATTGCAAGCGATAGAAAAAAACAAATAACAGTGTAACTTTTCATATTTTATGACTCCCTTTTTATTGACTTTATTTCTTAAATGTTATAAAATATACAATGTATAATTATATATATTGGAAAACTATCGAAATTTTCTGTGAGGAGGTAAATTTATGTCAGAATATATTTCAAGTATCTCTAATGACGCTCTTTCAACTTTATGCGAAGAGCTTCGTAAAAATAACTATATAAACCCTGATTATTATCAAAGATTTGATGTAAAGCGTGGTCTTCGTAATTCAGACGGAACAGGTGTTCTTGCAGGACTTACCCGTGTTTGCTCTGTTGAAGGTTACTATATGGACGATGGTGAAAAAGTACCAAAAGAAGGTCGTCTTATTTACCGTGGCATCAATATGACTGATATTGTTGAAAATTGTGAAAAAGAAAATCGTTTTGGTTATGAAGAAGTTGTATGGCTTTTAATATTTGGCTCTCTTCCAACAGAAGAACAGTTAAAAAAATTCCGTAATGTGCTTGCAACATGTCGCGAATTACCTGATGACTTTATTGAAGATATGATTATGAAAGCACCATCACAGGATATTATGAATAAATCTGCTCGCAGCGTATTGGCACTTTATTCTTATGACCCAAATCCTGATGATATTTCACCTGAAAATGTACTTCGTCAGTCAATTCAGCTTATAGCTCAGTTACCTACAATTATGACTGCTGCTTATCAGGTAAAACGTCGTGCTTATGATAAAAAGAGTATGTTCGTTCATCCTAACAAGAAAGAATTAGGTACTGCAGAAAGTATTCTTCGTTCAATTCGTCCTGATAAATTCTTTACTGATGAAGAAGCAAAACTTCTCGATATTTGTATGATTCTTCACGCCGAACATGGTGGCGGTAACAACTCAACATTCACAACAAGATGTATTACATCAAGTGGTACTGATACATATTCAGCAATTGCAGCAGGTATTGGTTCACTTAAAGGACCTCGCCATGGTGGTGCAAATATTGCAGTTTATAAAATGGTTGAAGATATTAAAGAACATGTAAATAATATTACTGATGAAGGTCAGGTTGCTGATTATCTTACAAAGATTATGAATAAACAAGCCGGTGATGGCAGTGGTCTTATTTATGGTATGGGCCATGCAGTTTATACACTTTCTGACCCTCGCGCTGAAATTCTTCGTCGTTATGCTGAAAAATTCTCAAAAGAAAATGGTAGAGAAGACGACTTTAAACTTTTAAGTCTTATCGAAACTCTTACACCTGAACTTTTCGCAAAGCTTCGTGGTAACAACAAGAAAATCTGTGCAAACGTAGACCTTTATTCAGGCCTTGTTTATGATATGCTTGGTATTCCTAAAGAATTATTCACACCACTCTTTATGGCAGCTCGTTCAGCAGGTTGGGCAGCACATCGTATTGAAGAACTTACAACAGGTGGCAGAATAATTCGTCCTGCATATAAAAATGCAACAATTCCACGTGCTTATGTTCCTATGAGTGAAAGAATTGTGCGCACAGAAGATGTTCAAAAAGAGTATATTCCTATTGAGGAAAGGTAAGAAAATTATGAAAATGACAGGAAAATATGAAAAAATAAATCCTTTATATTCACTTTATGTAGTTCTTGCTCTTGTGGTGGTTGCTGTGCCTTTCAGAATGTATCAGCATCTTAACATAATTGAATCAGATACTGGATTTTACAGAGTTAAAGACTGGTCAATTTATCTTATGTATGCATTGTCTGTTCTTGCAATAGTTGTACCATATGCACTTACATTTCTTGCGAAGAATGTTCCTGCATCAAAATCACCTTTCAAGAAAAACAAGTTTTTAGCAGTTGCATCTTTTGTTTTTGCAGGTGGAATTGTGCTTGATGTTGTATCATCACTTTCAACATTCTTAATCAATGCGAAAAACTTCACTAACATTGGGCTTTCAGTTATGGGTACAATGGACCAAGCACAGATGCCAATGCTTATTGAAAGCGTTTTTGGTATTCTTGCAGCGATTTATGTAATAATATTTGGCATTTCGTTTATTGACGGCAGAACAACATATTCACAATATAAATTCTTAGCTCTTTCACCACTTTTTTGGTCAATGAGCAGAATAGTTGTTCGTTTTGTGAGAAAAATAGCATATATCAATGTTTCTGATTTAATGCTTGAACTTTTTGCAATTACATTTATGATGATTTTCTTATTATCATTTGCAAGAATTTGCGCAGGTCTTGCTAACAGTAAGGCAATGAGAACTTTATTTGCATCAGGATTTGCGGGGATTTTCTTCTGTACAGTTGCTAATCTTCCTCGTCTTTTGATGGTTATTACAGGTAATGGTGCTGCTTTGCCTGACGAATATCCTTTCGCTCTTTGTGATTTTGGTTTTGCAATTTTCGCATTTGCTTACATTTTGAATGCTGTTAAATGTGCAAGAGAAAACGATAGCGCAGAACTTCTTGGTTTAGAAGTAGATGTTCACGACGAAATGGAAACAGATGATAATTTCTTATCGGAGTAATAGGTAATGCAGTTGTTTTTTAGTAATGTTTTAACGGCTTTTACACAGGTTTTGATACTTTTTCTTGTTGCTATGGTAGGTCTTATCTGCCACAAAACAGGAATTTACACCGAAAAAGCTTCAAGACTCACAACAGATTTGCTTTTTTATATTGTTGCCCCTGCAATTATAATCCGTTCATTTTTGGGAATGGAGTTTAGCCGAGATACTTTAGGGGGACTTCTTAAAGCACTTATTGGCGGTATTTTCTTTCATGTTGTGGGTATGATTTTTACAAAAATCTTATTTAACAAAAGCGATAAAGATACTGCATGTATTTTTAAATATGCTTGCTGTTATGGTAATGTAGGGTATATGGCATTACCGCTTGCTCAGGCAGTTTTAGGTGATGAAGGCGTATTTTACGGCTCTGTAATTTTAGTGCCATTTAATATTCTTTCATTCACTCATGGTGCAGGGTTAATGCAGAAAAGAAATGAAAACGAAAAGTTCAATTTCAAAAAACTGCTTATAAATCCGGGCGTTTTAGGCGTTGCAATAGGCTTGCCACTTTTCTTGTTAAAGGTAAATTTGCCAGAAGTAATTTATGCACCGGTTTCATACCTTGCAGACCTTAATACACCACTTGCAATGGTAATGTTTGGCACATACCTTGCAGCAGCGGACTGGAAAACAATTTTCTCTGACAAAAGAATTTTTGTTTCAGCACTTGTTAAAATCATTTTAGTACCACTTATAACTGTAGTTTCATTAAAGCTTATGGGATTTGGCGGTACATTACTTGTGGCTTGCGTATTAAGTGCAGCAGCACCAACTGCAAGCAATACTGTTATGTTTGCTGCAAAATATGACCGTGATACAGGTCTTGCATCAAAGGTAACATCATTTATAAGCGTGCTTTCAATTCTTACAATGCCAGTTATGATTGCTATAGCACAATCAATACAATAAAGATTAAATAGGGGAAACAACTTTAGTATGATGAATGAAAATTCAAAATTCAATAAGCTTAGCAGTGAGGTAATTTCGTCTGTTGAGCAAGGTAGTTTTCCTCACGGAATACTGATTGAATGTCAAAGTGAAACCGACGGTGCAGATTTTGCAAGATTTATAGCAAATTGCCTTGTGTGTCGCGGTGCTAAAAAGCCTTGTGGGGTTTGTAGCGACTGCCAAAAAGCACAAAAAGATGGTCACCCTGATATTTATGAAACTGACGGTATAATTAAAAGTAAAAGTAAAATTTTTGCAGTTGATTCTGTCCGTCAAATTCGTGACGATGCTTTTATTGTGCCTAATGAGAGTGATTGTAAGGTGTATATCCTTAAAAATGCTCATAATATGAATGAACAGGCACAAAATGCTATTCTTAAAATATTAGAAGAGCCACCTACATATGTGTACTTTATAATTGTAACAACCTCAAGAAGTACAATGCTTGAAACAGTGCTTTCTCGTGTACAAACATATTCGCTTTTAAGTGAAGAAGATGAAATTACTGATAAAGAGGCAGATACAGTTAAAAATTTTGTAAATGCACTTATTAATGTTAATGAGTTGGCGCTTATGGAGCAAACTGCAGTATTCCAAAAAAATAATCAGTTTGCTAAACGTATTTTAGAACTTCTTTCAGAAGTTTTTCGTGATGCTCTCGTCCGTAAAAGCGGATATATGAGAGAAGCAAAATTCGAAAATGAAGTCAACAAACTTCAAAAATCATTAACTGCTAAAGCTCTTTTGCAGTCAGTAGAAGTGTGTGACGAGTTAATTGATTCAATTAACAGAAATTGTAATAATAATCTGCTCGTTGTGAGAATGTGTTATGAATTCAAACGAGCTGTGGGTAGATAATAGGGAGTACCCTAAAGGAGTATAAAATGATTGAAACAGTTGGTATAAGATTTAAAGAAGGCGGAAAAATCTATGATTTTGATGCAGATGGCAAAAAATTCAATAAAGGTGATTACGCCATAGTAGAAACTGTTCGTGGTATGGAATGTGGTCTTGTTGCAAAAGCAAACCATGGCACAAACGAAGACGATATTACAAAACCTCTTAAAAAAGTAATTCGTGTTGCAACAGAGAGTGATATTAAAACTCTTGCTGAAAATAAAGAAAAAGAAAAAGAGGCTTTCAAAATCTGTGAAGGCAAAATTGAAGCTCACGGGTTAGAAATGAATCTTGTTGATGTTGAATATACTTTTGACCGCAGCAAACTTCTTTTCTATTTTACTGCTGACGGACGCGTTGACTTTCGCGAACTTGTAAAAGATTTGGCATCTGCATTCAGAACAAGAATTGAACTTCGTCAGATTGGCGTACGTGATGAATCTCGTATGGTTGGTGGTTTTGGTATTTGTGGCAGACCATTCTGCTGTAATACTTTCTTGAATGACTTTCAACCTGTGTCAATTAAAATGGCCAAAGAACAAGGTCTTTCACTTAATCCAACAAAAATCAGTGGTACATGCGGCAGACTTATGTGTTGCTTAAAATATGAGCAAGATACTTATGAGCATCTTCTTCGTGTTACACCAAAGGTTGGCGCAATTGTTGATACTCCTGACGGAAAAGGCAAGGTTATTGAAAATAATCTTATTACAGGAATGTTAAAGGTTACATTAGACCGCCGTCCTGACGCTGCCCCTGCAGTATTCCACCGTCATAGTGTAAAAATCCTCAAAGATGCTTATATTAGAGTTGAAAAAGAAGAACTTGAAGCATTAAAAGGAATAGAATAATTTAGTACTTGATTTTTGCATTTTTTGTGTTACAATGTAAATATACCAATAAAGGGAGGTACATAACCATGGCATACAAAATTACTGATGATTGCATTTCATGTGGCGCTTGTGCAGCTGATTGTCCAGTAGAAGCTATTTCTGAAGGAGATGGCATCTATGTAATCGACGCTGACACATGTATCGATTGTGGTGCTTGTGCAGATAGCTGCCCAGTTTCAGCTCCAGTTGCTGACTAATTAAAATTTATAAGAAAAGACCGTTGAACATTCAACGGTCTTTTTTTATTGTTAACTTATTTACTTGCTTCTTTTAAAAGTTTCAAAATCTTATCTCTTGAAAAATTATATTTTTTATTACAGAAATGGCAACAAACTTCTGTATTTTCGTCCTCTGCCATTTCGCGAAGTCCTTCTTCACCGGCACTGATAAGAGCCTTTGTAACACGCTCAACACTACAATCACACTTATATTCAACATACTGTGTGTCAAGAAGTTGCATTGAAAATTCAGGAAGCACTGTTTCGCAAATCTTTTCAGGAGTAAGTCCTTCTGCCAGCATTGTTGTAACAGGTTTAATATTCTGTAATCCTTTTTCTACAAGTGAAATTGTGTCTTCACCGGCTGTCGGGAGTAACTGAATTAAAAATCCACCAGCTAAAAGCACTTCTTCTGTTTCAGGATTTACAAGCACACCCAAAGCGCAAACAGTAGGTGTTTGCTCACTTGTGAAATAGTAGGCAGTAATGTCTTCTGCAACCTCACCTGAAATAATAGGTGTCTGCGCACAATATGGTTCTTTAAGACCTAAATCTTTAATAACAGTTAAAAATCCATTTTTGCCGATAGCACCTGACACATCAAGCTTACCTTTTGCATTAAGTGGCAAATTCACTCTAGAGTCACCAATATAGCCTTTAACCTGACCCTTTGAGTTTGCAACTGCTACAACAGGGGCAGCGGGTCCGCCACCATTAAGTTTGAGTGTAAGAGTATCTTTATCACCTTTTAAGAGTGCGCCCATCATTGATACACCTGTAATAAGGCGGCCAAGGGCTGCAGAACACACTTTGCTTGTGTTATGAATATTCTGCATTTCTCTAACCATTTCTGTTGAATTAAGGGCAAGACAGTAAAGAGTACCGTCTTCTGATATCATTCTGACTAATTCGTTCATTTTAATTCATCCTTAAATATAGTCTTTATTTTTTTAGCAACAATCACCAAACGCTCTGTTTTTTCGTTTGTTGGATTATCGCTGTAATCGTCATATGTATTTATAATTTCAAACCCACAATCTGTGAGAATTTCAAGTATTTTTTGTGGCTCATAAGCATATTCACAAAAGCTTTCGCTATAACGCTCATAGCACTCGTCATCTTCATTTTTAATAAAGAAATCAAGGTCAATGGTAGTTGTGACATTTTCTTTGTTATAAGAATTTTGCCATGCGCAATAAACCTCATCCATATCATAAATAAAAGTGTTATTTGCAAGAATTTCTTTGTGCTTATATGGAGTATTCATATCGAAAATAAAAATACCACCCATATTCATAAAAAGTGAAATTTTTTCGATTGATTTTCTCACTTTTTCTATTGTGTCAATGTGATTTACAGTATCAAGCACCGAAACTGCACAGTCAATAGTGCCAAACAAATCAAGGTCTTCTGCATTCTGACACAAAAACATGGTGCTAGAATTTTCTTCATACTTTTTCTCATTGGCGACCATAAGCATATCTTCACTTGCATCAACGCCAATAACATCGTAACCATTGTTTTCAAGTAAAAATGAAAGTGTACCTGTGCCACAACCCAAGTCAAGCAAAAGCCCTCCGTCAACACCATTTTTGTGTAACAGAGAGCAGACTTTATTGGCAATTTTTTCGTAAGGGACATTTTCTGTTAAAATATCATAAACTGATGAAAAAATACCGTAACTCATTATTTTACTCTTTCAAAAATCTTTTCATAACCGTCAGCACCATACTGAAGTGAGCGGTTTACACGACTGATAGTTGCTGTTGAAGCGCCTGTTTCTTTAACAATATCATTATAAACCTTCTTTTCTGAAAGCATTTTAGCAACAACACAACGTTGTGCCATTGAATGAAATTCGTTTACTGTGCAAAGGTCTTCAAAAAAAGCATAACATTCGTCTTCATTTTTTAATTCCATAATACATTTTACAAGAAAATCTGTATTTTCGTTTCTGAAATCAATTCCCATTTTTATTTCCTCCAAAGTTTTTCGCTCTTTAACATTTTAGCACATTAAAACTTGAAAGTAAAGAATTATTTTTTGACAATTAAATTATGTGTAAAATTATTCCAGGAATGACAGAGCAACCATAAAGAATAACTAACAACTTAAGATTTTCTTTGAATTTTGACTTGTTACGGAATAATACAAGCAAGCCAGCACCCGCGTTAGTGCAAAGACCTGCAATAAGTGAGCCAAAAGTAAGCGTGCCCTCAATATACAAATGAGTTAAAAGTACAGAAGATGCACAGTTAGGAATAAAGCCTATAATACCAGCTAAAAATGGTTGAAATATTGACTCTGAAAGTAGTATATGTGAAAGTGTATCTGTACCAATAAACGCTACAAACAAATCAATTATAATAGTGAATAAAAGTACAAATCCGAATACTTTTACAGTATGAATAAGCGCAGGGCGCAAGATTTTGCCGTCTTCTTCACATCCACAATGGTCTTGCTCACAAAGGTCGTGAGAATGGTGGTGATGATGGTGATGCTTATGAGTTTTCTTCTCAATAAAATAAATTAAATAGCCAAAGAAAAGGGCTATAACAATTTTTGAAATAAGAAGTTTTAAAATCTCATAACTTCCGTTGTGTGCAGTAGCTAAAAGCACTATTGCCTCGTCAGATGTGGAGAGAAAAACAGCAACAAGAGTGCCTAAAGTGATTATTCCACTGGAATAAAGGTTTGCGCTCATTACTGAAAATCCGCATTGTGGAATACAGCCAAGAATTGTTGCCACCATAGGTCCTAAAGCACCTGCACGGGTGAAAAGGTGTTTGATTTTATCTTGTGCCTTATGTTCAAGAAATTCAATTACAAGAAATGCAATAAATAAAAATGGTAGTATTTTAAGAGTATCAATTAGTGATTCGAAAATCACTTCAAAAAAGCCACTTGCTGAATAAACAGGTGCTTCTATATGTGCATGTAAGAATGTCATATTTTCACACCTCCACATTTCTGGCAAGTACCATAAAGCACAGTTTTTGAGCCATCAAGAGTGAATTTGTGGTCGGCAAAAATATGACTTGCAAGCTTGTCGAGAAAATCACATTCAGTATGAATTAACTCCCCACAACTTGAGCACTTAAGATGATAGTGATTGTGACACTCGTCACTGAGAAGTTGATAACAACAAGCCTCATTTTCACCTGTAATAAATTTTCTTACCTTGTTTTCAACAACAAGACGGTCTAATTGACGATAAACAGTAGTTCTGCCAATGCGACCACCATCTTTAACCAGTGCAAAATATACATCTTCTGCAGAAAAGTGTCTGTCAGGATTTTTCTCTAAAAAGCTATAAACTAATTTACTCTGTTTTGTTTCGTAACTCATAACAATACCTTTCACTTTGAATTTGAAATCCATTTTCAAATTATATAAGAACACAACAAAAAAGTCAAGAAAATTATATTGTCCCCTATATTGTTTCATACCCTATATTTTTGCCAAATAAAAAGGGATGCCTGGTCGACATCCCTACAGAAACTTTTGAAAATAAATTAAAGCATATATAAACCTGACTTTTTCATTGCTTTATTGAGTGTTCTTTGTGCAAAACGGCTTGCTTTTTCTGCACCATTTTTTGCGCACTCGTTAAGATATGCTTTATCGTTGATAAGACGGTTATACTCTGTCTTAAATGGTCGGAGTTCTTCAACAACTGCTTCTGCTACTGCTGATTTGAAATCACCATAGCCTTTGCCGTCGAAATCTTTTTCAATCTGTTCATAAGAAAGACCTGTACAACAAGAGTAAATACCCATAAGGTTGTTAATACCATCTTTACCGTCTGCATAGCGTACTTTTGCTTCAGAGTCTGTAACTGCGCTTTTGATTTTCTTAACAATTACATTGTCATCATCAAGCATTGAAATATAGCCTTTTGGATTCGTGTCAGACTTACTCATTTTTGATGTTGGGTCCTGAAGTGACATAACACGAGCCCCTACCTTACCAATAAATGGTTCAGGAAGTGTAAATGTATTGCCATAAACTGTATTAAAACGTTCTGCAATATCACGAGCAATTTCAAGATGTTGTTTCTGGTCTGCACCAATTGGAACAAAATCCGCCTGATAAAGAAGAATGTCAGCAGCCATAAGAATTGGGTATGTGAAAAGACCTACATTTACATTTTCAGGGTGTTTTTCACTTTTATCTTTAAACTGTGTCATTCTTGCTGCTTCACCAAACTGTGTGCAACAATTTAAAAGCCATGCAAGTTGAGCGTGTTGTGGAACATGGCTCTGGATGAAAACAATACTTTCTTCAGGGTCAAGACCAAGTGCCAATAAAATTGCATAAAGCTCCATTGTGTTTTTGCGAAGCGTTGCAGGCTCAGGACGAACTGTAAGAGAATGCAAGTCAGCAACTGCATAAAGACAGTTGTAGTCATCTTTCATATTTTTCCAGTTTTTAAGTGCACCAAGGTAGTTACCGAGTGTTGGTGTGCCTGTTGGCTGAATAGCACTTAAAACTATCTTTTTCTTTTCTACGGTGTTTTCCATTTATGTATCACCTATTCATAAAATTTTGTATCCTATATATTAAACTATTTTTTGAGTAATTTGTCAATGTAAAACAATGAATTCATAAGAATTCAATTCATGGAGCGTAAGCGAGAAATCATGGCGAAGCCAATTCATGCGTAGCAAATCATAAATATGAATTGCAAACAAGTTTGCATGAATTGATTTCATCATGAATTGTGATAAATCACATAATTTGCACCTACGGTGCATTTTATCTGTTCATATACGCTTCAGCAAGGACTTTAAGTTGTTCAACTGTCTGAAACTTTGCCCCTGACTCAACAATTGCCGTGCGAACAGATGCTGGTAGTGTGTTGAAATATGCACGAACATCTATAGACATATTATTCATAAAAAATCACCTCAGTAGTATTTTTACCAAGGTGATATTTTTTATTATAAAACTTTTGATAAGAAATCTTTAAGTCTTGGATTTTGTGGATTTTCAAAGAAATCTTTAGGATTATTTTCTTCAATAATTCTACCGCCATCCATAAAGATAACTCGAGTACCAACTTCACGGGCAAATCCCATTTCGTGAGTAACAACAACCATTGTCATACCCTCACGAGCAAGGTCTTTCATAACATCAAGAACTTCACCAACCATTTCAGGGTCAAGAGCTGATGTTGGCTCGTCGAAGAGCATTACTTCTGGCTCCATACAAAGTGCACGAACAATAGCAACACGCTGTTTCTGTCCACCTGAAAGTTGACTTGGATATGCTTCTGCTCTGTCTTCAAGACCAACTCTTTTCAACAATGCCATTGCTTTCTCATTTGCTTCTTCCTTGCTTTTCTTAAGAAGCTGTGTAGGAGCAATAGTCATATTTTTTATGATATTCATATTGTTGAAAAGATTAAAATGCTGGAATACCATACCCATCTTCTGACGGTGAATATTAATATCAACCTTTTTATCGGTAATGTTGACACCATTGAAATTAATTGTTCCACCTGTAGGCATTTCAAGAAGATTCAATGAGCGGAGAAAAGTTGATTTACCACTTCCGGAAGGACCAATGACAACAACAACTTCGCCTTTTTTAATATCAGCATCAATACCATCAAGAGCTTTAACCTTTCCGCCAAGATAATGTTTCTTAAGTCCTCTGACTTCAATAATATTATCGCTCATTACGACGAAGCCTCCTTTCAATTATTTCAACAATTTTGGTAAGAAGAACAACTGTCACAAGATAAACAATTGCAACTGCGATAAGAGGCATAAATGCTTCAAAGGTTATACCTCTAATTCTTTCACCTGCTTTTGTAAGGTCAAGAATTCCTACATAACCTGCAATTGATGTTTCTTTAAACAAAGCAATAAGTTCATTAAGAAGTGTTGGAAGAGTTGACTTTATAGTCTGAGGTATAACAATATATCTCATTGTCTGGAAATAACTGAATCCTAATGAACGACCTGCCTCAAACTGACCGTTATCTATTGACATAATACCGCCACGGAAGATTTCTGCAACATAAGCACCTGAGTTAAGTCCAAATGCCACAATTGCAATTGGAATATCCTCTGCAGAAACGAGAATAACAAAGTACCATATCATAAGTTGAACAACAACAGGTACGCCTCGCATAACTGTTATATAAATTTTTGCGATTGCATTAAGAATTTTGAGAACATAATAACCTATGCCACCCCTAATTCTCAAAGTTTCTTCATTCTTATCATATGATGAACGAACGGCAGCCAAAATAATACCTACTACCAAGCCAAGCAGTAATGCAAAAACAGTAATTACTACCGAATTAATAAAACCCTCAGCAATCCATTTCCAACGGTCATCAGTAATAAAGCATGAAATAAAAGTTTCTTTAAGTTCATTAAACCATAAACTTAGAGCGTTCATATAATGCTCCTCTCATTAATTAAGGGCGGAAATAGCCCGCCCTTTAATATGTTAAATCAAATTGCCACAGAATTGTTTATTCTGCAGGAATATATTTTTTGATAATCTTATCAACTGTGCCATCTGCCTGAAGTTCTGCAAGAGCCTTGTTGATAGAATCAAGAAGTTCTGTGTTTTCTTTTGCAACACAAATTGCATAATCTTCGTTAGCATATTCACCATCAAGGATTTTAAGGCCATCATTAGCAGCTACGAATGACTTTGCAGGCTCGTTATCGATGATAACTGCTGTAACTTTGCCTGACTTGAGAGCCTGAACAGCATCTGCACCTGTTTTGTAACGAATTACATTATCTGCACCAAAGCCCCAGTTTGCTGGTTCATCTGAAGAATAGATATCACCTGTTGTATCCTGCTGAACACCAATTTTGATGCCATCTTTAACACCTGCAGGATTTTCGTCTGCATCAAATCCAGTATAGAAATCTTCAAATGATGCATATTCACTATCTTCAAGAACAATAACAGACTGAATGCCTTTTGCATATGTTGTTGAGAAGTTTACACTTTCAAGTCTTTCGTCTGTAACTGTCATACCAGCCATACCCATATCAAATTTACCTGACTGAACGCCACCGATAATAGCACCGAAGTCAACGTCCTTGATTTCAAGTGTCATACCAAGTTTATCAGCAATAGCTTTTGCGATTTCAACGACAATACCAACGAATTCGTTACCCTCAACATATTCGTAAGGAGGGAATGCTGCGTTTGTAGCCATTGTAAGAACTTTTTTCTCTTCTTTTGCATCATTACCGCCGCAAGCTGCAAAGCAACCTACAACAAGAACAATAGCGAGAACAACTGAAAGAATTTTAAATGTTTTTTTCATTTTAATTTTCTCCTTTATATAAGTTGAATTTTTATGAGGTGATTATACATCAATATTCAAAAAAGTCAAGCGTTTATTCATAAAAAATAAAAATATTCACTGTTTTTATGTATTTTTATACATTATACAGTGAATATTTGAATATTATGCATCTTTTTTGAATATTACCAATTTACTAAAAATATAATTTGATAAAACAATTATTACCTGACCAACAGTTTTCACAAGCAACTCACCTATTGGTATTGTTACATCTATAAAATCAGGCTGCCATACAATATTGTCTGCACGAGCCAAATCAATAAATATAAATGCAATCAGTAATTCAAGCCCATACGAGAATAATCTTGCGCTAAAGAAAAGGGTAAATTCTTTAACTTGTGCCTTGCCTTTGCTTTTACTTTCAAAAACAAAAATACGATTTGCAACATAAGCAAAAAGAACAGACCCGACCCATGCCACACTTAATGCAAAATAATAATTTGCGCCTGAAAACCGAAGCCCGAAATGAATTATATAATTGGCAACAGTAGTAAGCCCACCAACTATTATATAGATAATAAGCTCACGATGTTTCTTAAAAAAATCTTTCATAACCGAAATCCTTTCAGTTGATAAAAGTATTTTAACACAAGATTTTATAAATGGCAAATAAAAAAGGAAGTCACACAAAAGTGCAACTTCTTTTTTTGTGTTTACAACTCGTTTTTGTCAAAAATTATAATTGAATTTTATCGGCATACTCTTGTAATTTATTATTGATTTCTTTTTCATTTTCATAGAATGTATCATCACATTGTTCCATTATCTCTTCAGCCTTTTCGTCATCTTCGTTTTCTTCTAAAATCAGATATGCTTTATATGCTTTATGTAAATTGTCAATAAGGTTATCAGATAAGATGTTTTCTAATGCAGACATTTCTTTACTTAAATCATCATTATTTTCAATATTGCAAAAATATTGACTATGACCACCATTATTGATTTCACTTTGATAGGTCATCAATTCTGCATAGGGCGACTCAACTTCTCCGTCTGTCCACAAATCCCACATCTTATTCCATTTAAGCTGGTCTTCAGTTAATTCAACTTTCTTTTTCTTGAAAAACATAACGGCATGCCTCCTAAAATCTTTTGGATTTAATTTATTATAGCATAAAAGCGGAAATAAATCAATGCGGAGCATTGTATATCATCAATTCCGCAAGGAATTGCATATCATCAACTTCGTTAGAAGTTGTATATTATCAAGCCGACAGAAATACACGCTAAAGCGTGATGATATACAGTCCTAACGGACTGATGAGATACAACAACGGCGAGCCGTTGTTGATGATATACCAAGCCTGTCGGCTTGGATACAAAAAGAAAGACACGATTTTCATCGTGTCTTTCTTTTTGGAGCTGCTAACCGGATTTGAACCGGTGACCTCGTCCTTACCAAGGACGTGCTCTACCACCTGAGCCATAGCAGCATATTAAAATTGCAAGGGTTATTATACAAATGTTTCTGCTATTTGTCAAGGAAGATTTTCAAAAGGGATTGTTATAAATTGGAGTTTGTCTAACTGTTTTATATGCGTTTTCTCGGCTCCCCTTGTCAGGGGAGCTGTCAACGAAGTTGACTGAGGGGTAGTCAAAAACGCCTATTAAAGCCTATCTCTCCCTCCGTCAACGCTAACGCGTTGCCACCTCCC
>JAZLBG010000118.1:0-1725 GCA_045613585.1 Candidatus Fimenecus sp.
TTTTAGGACCTGCATGTAAACTTAACGAAACTACTGGTTTATATGAATGTGTTTTTACAGTAAGTTCTACGGACAAAATTGGCACATACAAATTTGCTAAATTACATGCATATGACCAAAAAGGCAACTACTCCTACATACAACCAGCACGCACCTTCATTGTTGCCGAACTCATTACTCATAATTTTGGGGAATGGATAATAAACAAAGAATCCACTTGTATTGATGTTGGTATAGAATCAAGATATTGTTCTCATTGCAACCAAACTGAAACAAGAGCAATTCCTGCAACTGGACATAGTTCATCTGGTTGGATTGTAGATTTTGACCCAACTTGCACAGAAAATGGCTCAAAGCATAAAGAATGTACAATTTGTGGTGAAACACTTGAAACTGAATCTATCGACTCAGTAGGTCACCGTTGGGGTGATTGGATTGTAGGTAGAGAGCCAACTTGTATAGATAAAGGCTTAGTATTTAAAGCTTGTGGAAATTGTGGCGAAATGGAATATAAAGATGTTGATGCCCTTGGTCACGATTATTCAACTGAATATACAGTTGACAAACAACCAACATACACATCTGCGGGTAGCAAATCAAAGCATTGTATAAGATGTGATGCAAAAACAGATGTAACTGCTATTGAAAAGCTTTACTATGGCTCAAAAACATATACAGGTCTTTACAAAGTAGATGGCACATGGCGTTATGTTAAGAATGGTGAGCTTGACAACTCATTCACAGGTCTTGTTAAATACAATGGCAAATGGTATCACGTAAAGAATGGCGTTAAGACTACATATACAGGCCTTGTAAAACACACAGACGGCAAATACTACTATGTAAAGAGTGGTGTTAAAACATCATTCAATGGCCTTGTTAAATACAATGGCAAATGGTACTATGTAAAATCAGGTGTAGTAAATACAAGTTATACAGGTCTTGTAAAGCATACAGATGGTAAATACTATTATGTGAAGAGCGGTGTTAAGACATCATTCAATGGTCTTGTTAAATACAACGGCAAGTGGTATTACGTGAAATCTGGCGTAGTAAATACAAGCTACACAGGTCTTGTAAAACATACTGACGGTAAATACTACTATGTAAAGAAAGGTGTTAAAACATCATACACCGGCACAGTAACCTACAACGGCAAAAAATACAAAGTTAAAAATGGTGTAAAAGTTTAATAAAATGGAGCAGGTGCAAAACCTGCTCTTTTTGCTTTGTAAGTTATATAAATTTGAGTTTGTAGGGCTCTTTAATTGATTTATTTTAACAAACGCGCCTTGTAGGGGAGGGTCTCCGTGCCCTCCCGCGAGATTTTTAATATTTACGGGCGAGCACAGAGACTCGCCCCTACAAGAGTCCTTTTCTTTGTGAAACTTCTATAATTGCAACGCAGTTCCGAAATTTTGCGCTTTGCATTCTGTTAGACAAACTCCAATTTGTTAATAATAAACTTATTTCATATGTTATATTTTGTGTTCTGACACTTTTTTCGTTATTTTGCAAAAAATATATTGACAAATATTGTTCATTTGTGATAAACTATTCGAGCATGCGGACATGTGTCCGTTCATTTGTTATGCAATAAATATGTATGGGGGTGAATTTAGTGCCAACATTTAACCAGCTCGTTCGTAACGGAAGAGAAACTCTCGTTAAGAAGTCTAAGGCTCCAGCTCTTGGTAAGGGTCTCAACTCAAAGAAGAATGTTAT
>JAZLBG010000119.1:0-54301 GCA_045613585.1 Candidatus Fimenecus sp.
GCTTTTTGTTTGATGAATTTGAGTTTGTCGGGCTCTTTCAAATTCTTGTCTCCCCTGAAAGGGGAGATGTCACGAAGTGACAGAGGGGTTATACTCCCAACAAAACAAACCCCTCAGTCTCGCATTCGCTCGACAGCTCCCCTTTTAGGGGAGCCGAGAAAACGCATATAAAACAGTTCGACAACCTCCAATTTGTCTATCTAACAAAAAAGCAACTTCAACTTATCAATTCTCAACATTTTGACCATTCCCCTGCCCAGATACTCAACATATAGTATTTGAGAAAAAATTAACAATCTTAATCAACGTTTTATATAAATTTTGTTGAAAAAACTGTGCTTATTGAACATCAAGTTGAGTATTTAACAATCAGTTCACGATTTCGGCACTTTTACAAAATTTTCTTTTGACTTTTTGCACAAAACAAACAAAATAAATTTGGTTGTAATAGAAAAAATGCAAAAAAGTATGAAAAATTATTAATAAACTATTGATATTTTAAAAAAGTTGGTGTAAAATTGGTATAACCATAGGAATGGTGTAATGGGGCGTAGTGTCTTCTTTTTTAGAAAGTGCGCTCTACGCTTCGTTGCGATACACATCCTAAGGTAATAAACTCGGGTGTGTATCATCAGTCTTCCGCCGTGCTTTTTTATGATTAATTAAGCGGAAGCGGTGGAAGCAAAGTCCGGGTAAATCAGAGTTCTTTTGCCGACCTCTGCCGAATGTGACTTGAATTCACACGGCTAGGTCAGAGAGTGAAGCAATCGATGCTCTCTAAAACAAATCGCCTCTCCCGTGGCGATAAAAAAGTTATGGGGAACTATTTACCTTGCATACATTGTATATAGTATGCAAAATTTAATAGGAGGAAAAAAATTATGAACAAAACTAAAAAATTGTTAAGCGTTCTTCTTGCAGTTATTATGGCTTTGTCATGCATGAGCGTTATGGCTTCTGCTGCTAAGGCAAACTACAAGACAGTTGATGAGCTTACAGCTCTTGACGCTTACTCACCTTACGGTCAAGTTACAAGACTTTCTCTTGAAGAACGTACATCAATCATCTTTGATGCTCTTGATGGTTTGCTTGCACCTATGTCAGCTCTTAACATGGGTACAGTTGTCGACGCGCTCGGTTTGAAAGTTACACTCAACTTGACATCAGTTGACAACATCTGTGCATCTTTTGACTCAGTTAGAGATACTTTCAAAAACGCACTTTTCTCTATTGCAAAAGCTATCGTTAACCTTGGTATTCTTGAAGACCTTAATGTTGACCCATGGCAGACAGGTATGACTCGTGACGGTACAGCTCAGTTTACAATCCTTTCTGAAATTTTTGAGATTCTCAGTGCTCAGAGCGGTATTGTTTATGACGTTATTAGCACAGGTAACCTTGACCTCGGTATTATCGGCGGTGCACTTGGTGACATTTCTGCTGTAACAGACCTTATCGGTGATATCCCTGGTCTTATCAAGGGTATGGTTTGGGGTCTCTTCGAAAGATGGGATGACACTCTCACAGAAGTAAAAGCTTATGACACATCAGCAAAAGGTAATGGTGGTATTACATCAACTCTTAACACATTCGTTAAGAACCTTTTCAACAACGATATGTCAATCACAACAATCAAATATGATGTTAATGGTAACATGACATCAGAACACACAAACTGGAAATCATTTGCTACAGGTACAGGCGCTCCTGCTACACCATCAGCAAATAGCCCAAGATGCTACTATCAGTTCACATCAACAACTCCTGGTTCTGTTATGACAGTTTACCACATTGTTGACGAAGCTGAAGCAAAGAATCTTGCTAAAACTCCAGACGAAGTAAATGGTAGCCCAGCAGCTTACACATACTTCAAAGAAAAGCAGACATTCGTTATGACTCAAGAAGTTGAAGGCAGCGATACATATGTATGGCGTGCAACAGACGAATGGGATAACCAGTGGTCACTCAAATGGTACAATGATGATTCACAGCTCCTTCCAGGATTTAGCGGTGACAGCATTGACCTCACAACTATGAGTGCTGGCGACCTTCTCTACACATTCATTCCTGTATTATTCAATGATATGGTTCCTGTTGTTGCTAACGGCTCACTCAAGAAGATTCTTGCTGAATTCTTCGGTGCTAAGTTCACATATGTTGGTGAAGTAGGCAGCGACGAAGTTAACGCTCTTCCAAACAGCACAAATGCATTCTTCACAGAAGAAGCAGGCGACTATATGTTTGAATGGTCAGACTATGCAATCATCGGTGGTACACACTACTGGAGATTTGAAGACCAAATCTGGGTTGGTGACATTTCAAAGAAGAACAACTACTTTGACATCATCAACTGGGAATATGAAATCACAGCTGATTTCTTAACTCCATTTATCCCTGCAAACGATGACAACGCAAGCAACAGACTTCTCCTTAACATCAACGATATCCTCGTTGCAATTGCTAACGAAGTAACAGTTGCAAGCGCAGCAACAGTTGATACAATTTCTGGCTTCGAAGCAACATGGACTCGTCCAACATTCGCAGCTGGTAATGCAAACCTTGTTGCTAACCTTAAAGCAGCTGCACAGGCAGTTATCAGCCTTGCTCCACAGCACATCTTTGGTTCAGACTATGCAACAAACGAAAGATGCTACTACGACCTTCTCGTAGCAGAAGATAACGATACAGTTCTTACAGGTATTGCTGCAATGCTCGTTGACCTTATTATGCCTTCAATGTCACTTCCAGGCAAGTCAGACATTCTTGCATCAGGCGCAAAAGTTGGTGCAATTCTTGCAGCAGTTATTCGCGAATTTGCAGCATATCTTATCCCAGAATACAACTTTGACGCTCTTATCTACACAGATTTCGGCGCAACAGATGGCGTTAAGAACTTTGTAACAGGCAAAGACAGCAGATACTGGCTTGACGTTTGCCTTACAATGGGTCTCAATGCTGGTTTCGAATACCTTCGTGCATTCGCAGATATGGGTGAAGGTACAACAGAATGGAACAACTTCGTAGCTTACTCAGGTTACGCTGTTGACGGTAAGACATATGCAGCAGACACAACTCAGGCAGCTCTTGTAGCTGAATGGAAAGGCATGCTCGACTATATCGTTGACTGGGCTCTTGAAAAAGACTATGAATGGACATGGAAGATTGAAAACCTTGTTGAAACAGTTGACGCTAACGGCAACGCATTCACAATTGACCTTGGTTCATACCAAGACCCATTTGTGAAGATTGACGGTATTCTCTTCGGTCTCATTCCATTTGACGAAATCCTTACAATCACAACAACAACTGATTATCCAACAAGAGTAGAAAAATTCCTTCTCTATGACCTTATCCTTGGTATCGTAGACCTTCGTTGGGATGCTCTTATTAATACAGTTACACTTAATGGTACTAACCAGTACTTCAGAACAGCTAATGTTCTTGACCAGCTTGCAAAACTTCTTAAGAACATTGTAAATGGTATTTTTGATAAAGTTGGCGGCGGTTCATATGCACTTATTCCAAGCTCTATCAATACATTTGACGAACTTGCTAACCAGGGTAACATTGCTACATTAGCAAGAGACCTCGTTGCTGTTCTTTACACAGCAGTTATTACAAATGGTCTTGCTGCAACAGGCTTGCCATTCCTTAACTTCCTTCTTGGTTGGAAGACAGACCCACAGAAGATTGCTGACCCACAAATCTGGACAGAGTTCCGTGATAACAACGACTATGCATTCCAGTGGGTAGACAATGGTGTATATCCAACTATCGAATCTGACTACACTAAGATTAAGATTCTTAACAACTCAGCAGGTATGCTTGAAACTCACAGAAATTCTTCTGTAACAGACCATGCATACGACATTCAGATTAAGTCAGTTACATCTGATGCAACAACAAACTCACTTACATTCAGCTATGGTGATGGTCACATTTCTCCATACGAAACACTTGAAGTTAAGATTGGTGGTACATACAACGGCGAAGAAGCTACAACTATCACAATTGGTTACGACTATGTTGGTAAAGATGGTTCAGCTATCGGCGGTACACAGTATACATCACTTACAATCCTCTTCTCTAACCAGTACGAAGACGCTAACGTTGACGGACGTTGGTCAGGAGACGATGATGACGATTACACAGGTACTAACCAGTATAAGAAGTTCGTGTTTACAGAAGACCTTTACACATCTGTTACAACATACGAACCAACAATCTTCTATGTAAAACCATCAGTTAACCTTGGTGCTACATCTAAGTCATTCACACAGATTTGTGCTAATGGTGAAGTACAAGACTGTAATGGTAACATTACAACAGCTGGTGACGTTATGGCAGGTCAGTCAACAAACTACTTCGAATGGATTCGTGATAAGGCTGAAGCAGGTTGGGAAGACAGCATTTCAGACGGTAACCCAGCATCTGGTCGTCTTTACAAGGCTAAATCTGGCGTAACTGCTGAAACAGAATTCCCATACGGTGACTACGATATGGGTAACATCGCTGTTCAGTACGGCGGTACAATCGTATTTGAAGTTAACTTCATCTACTATAATGACTATGATATCGCTGATATCTACAACGAAAACAAGAACAATGGTTACCATGCTAACCAGGGTGTTGCAGCTGACCTCTACAACGAGTATAACGAAGCTTGGAAGACAATCGTTTATGATGCAACATATCCAATGATGACAGCTATGAATGGTAACTCAGCAACAGCTTACGTTACAACAATTCAGCCAAACATTCCAGCAGCTATCGAAAGATTCGAAGCAGCTAAAGAAGCTTATGAAACAGCTCTTGCAGAAGCTCAGGCATCTGCATCAGGTGCAGCTCTTCCAAGCTACATCACAGCTCTTCAGGCAGAAATCGACAACGATTTCATGAACGGTAAAGAAATCAACTTCCAGGACTATGAGTTCTATGAATACTTCAACTACAACGATGTTAAGGTTGCAGCTGAAAATCTCTATCGCTCATACCTTGCTCCAAAAGTAATGGATAGATATTACATCATGGGCTCA
This sequence comes from Candidatus Fimenecus sp., assembly GCA_045613585.1. Classification (GTDB taxonomy): domain Bacteria; phylum Bacillota; class Clostridia; order Oscillospirales; family Acutalibacteraceae; genus Fimenecus. Next base: position 5,037 of record JAZLBG010000119.1, read on the forward strand.
GGTATCACTGAAGCTGAACTTGACCTTGTTATCGGCGCTGAAGGCAACAAAGCAATCAGTGAAGCAATCAAGGCTACAAGACTTGAAAACAGTGAAGATGCAATCAATGCATCTATCGAAGCAAAAGACGCATGGAAGATGCCAGTTACAACAAGACTTATTGCTGATGACTTCACATCACGTCTTGCATACTACAAGCAGTTCCTTAACGATGCTAACAGAGAAGATGCTGACCATCTCAAGTTCCTTGAGAAAGAAATCGCATTCGTTGAAGCACAGGGTCTCGTTGCTGAAGATTATGAAGCAGTAACATGGGGCAGATATGCTACAGCTCTTGAAGAAGCTAAGAAAGTAGCAGCTGGCACAGACGAATTCTCATCATTCAACTCAAGAATTTATGATGTTAAGTACAACCTCATGGTTGCTTACAAACAGCTCCTTAAGAACGATGATTCTCTCATCCAGGCTGGCGGTACAGCAGAACTTCTTAAGACAATCGCTAAAGCAGAAGCTATCTTCGCTATGAACTTCGACGAAATCGAACTTTCAGAAGCTGGTTTAGCTCTTGCTGAAGACCCAGCAGAAGCAAAGGTAATCGCTCTTGGTCACCTCCTTCAGGGTCTTGGTTACAACTACCAGGCTATGTACTCATCAAATGATATTGAAGTACAGAATGGTACAAAGAACGCAGGCGACCTCAAGTTTAACGACGATGGTTCAGCTATGATGTTCGACCTCTATGCAGATTCAGCTCTTGAATATGCAAACAATGACCGTCCAAACAAACAGGGCAACCAGGCTAAAGTTGATGCTGCTAACGATAACCTCGCAGCTTGCATCGCATACTTTGCAGCTGAAGAAGTTGCTCCAGAATTTGGTGCAGTTGATGGCAACACAGGTTCATTCGGTGATGTTGTAGTTGACGAAGAAACAGGCTTCACAACAGGTTACCTCTTCGGTGTTACAGCTGGTGAAGCTGCAGAAAATTACTTTGCACTCGTTGACGAAACAGCTGGTACAGTTGAATGGACAATGGGTACAGCATCTAATGTAAACGGTACTGGTGCAGTTGCAGTAGTTAAGGATACAAAGGATAATGTAGTTGCTGAATACACACTTGTTATCTTCGGTGACGTAAACGGTGACGCTGCTATCACAGCTACAGACAAAGCTGTAGTTTCTAACGCAGCTCTTGGTGGTACAATCGATGGCGATGCTAATAACATGGCTGCAGACGTAAATGGTGATACATCTATCACAGCTACTGACTCAGCTACTGTTTCTAACGCAGCTCTTGGTGGTACAATCACAATTAACCCATACGTTGGTTAATTAAACAATTTAAGAGTTAGCGTGGCAACACGCTAACTCGTTATGTACGAATATAAGAATTGATAATTTTTTATTGGAGGAAAAACAATAATGAGAAATTCAAAGAAATTATTGAGCCTTTTCCTTGCTGTAGTAATGGTACTTTCAGTATTCACTGTTATGGCTTCTGCTTATACAAGAGTAGAAACAGAAGGTACAGTTGATATTGATGTTAAGTACACAGTTGAAAAAGTTGGCACAGTTCCAGAAACAGAAGCTGGTTCAGCTGAATGGTCTGCTGATAACATCTATGCAGTAACTGTTTGGATGAAATCTGCAAAACCTGTTGACATCTTTACAGTTCCATTCCACTACAACAAGTCTCTCTTTGCACCAATCACTCTTTCTGATGGTGAATGCACATATCCTTATGGTGCTGGTCTTGACCAGGATACATACTATTCAGATATGGGCGAAGGTGCGGTTTATGCATACTCACTTGGTGACTACATGAACAACACAGGTATGTACAAAGCTAATGGTACAACAGCTACAACAAAGGCTCTTGCAAAATGTATTGGTCTTGGTAATGCTAACTCAGAAGGCGTTACAGTTAAAACTGAACTTGTTTCTCCTGACCACCCACTTTACAACAAATGGGGTGCAGGTCTTCCAGCAGATACAGGTGTAGTTTATGCTAACATTGACGTTGCTACAAAGACAAAGACAGCATATCTTAATACACTTGAAGGTATTGCAACATATACTGATTGGGTGAATATGTTCACACTCTACTTTGAAGCAATTGCTGGTGATGTAACTGGCGCTGAATTCGGTGTTTATACAGATGATTGTTTCACAGTTGACGGTAACTATGACTCAACAGGTAGCACTTACTATGCAGGTGCTACATCATATGCAGCTGCAGTTCCAACAATGAACGTTACTGCTAATGCAGTTGTTGAAGCAGCAGCAGAACCATCACCAGTATTTGCTAAATCTTCACAGATGAGATTTAACAACGGTGTAGAAGGCGATGCAAACTTCTCATTCGACGCAAGAACTCGTGCAGCTATGACAGCTGATGACTTCGCAGCAATCTGCGGTGACGATGCAGCTGCTAAAGACGCTATCGAAGCAGTAGGTTTCGTTTATGCTGACAGCTCAGTAGGTCTTACACTTGAAAACGCTAAAGCAGCGGTTGCTGGCACAGCAGTTGATGGTGCAGTTGTAGTTGAAGTTAATCACATCCAGAAGAGCGGTTCAGAATACATCTGGACTTGCCTCCTTACAGATGCAGATTACGACGCTGCAGTAGACGCAGTAGGTTACATCACAGTTGGTGGTACAACATACTTCTTCGACGCAGTTAGCTCTACAGATTTCGGCGATTTGTATGACACAACTTATCCAAAATATTTAGCTTCATTAAGCTAATTCAAATTGGTTATATAATATTGTTAAACATACAAAACGAATTGAAAGGAGCATATAAAAATGCGTGAATATATGACACCAGATTTCGACGTAACAGTTTACGAAATCGAAGATGTAATTACACTCTCCATTAATGAAAATGACTCTGATGGAGGTCAGTGGTGGGAATAATAAACCACACACTGTAAAAAAACAAATAATTTTTCCCCGAGGGCACTCCCCTCGGGTTTTTTGCGTTATTAGACTAATATTTTTGTTGTGTAACACTATTTAACAAATTTGAGTTTGTCGGGCTCATTGAATGGTGTTGTTTTGCCTCCCTCTGACGAGGGAGGTGGCAACGCGTTAGCGTTGACGGAGGGAGAGATAGGCTCTAATAGGCGGTTTTGACTACCCCTCAGTCAACTTCGTTGACAGCTCCCCTGACAAGGGGAGCTGAGAAAACGCATACAAAACAGTTAGACAAACTCTAATTTGTCTAATCATATACTATACTCTAATTGAGTATTGACGAAAAAAGCATAAAATGTTAGAATGTAAAAAAGTGCCTATAAAAGGGGTTGCTATAATGAAAAACAAGAAAATAATAGCAATAATCGTTGCAATTATACTTGTACTTTCTGTTTTTGCTATTGGTACAATGGCTAACACGAAAAATACATCACTTACAATTTCAATAAATAAGACAGAACTTTCTGCAGGTCAATCTGCAACTGTAACAGTTACTGCATCTGCCGACTACCCTGTCGCAACTGCATCAATTCCAGTTTTTTATGATAAAACAATGGTTACTGTAAGCAATGCAACAGCAAATCTCACAGGTTATGACGTTACAAGCGTTACGACCGATGCAAATGCGGTGGATTCAGCTAAAGTTTATGCAAACACTAACATTGATAGCAATAAATTCGGATTTGTTCTTGTAACATATATTGGCGGTGCTGGAGATACTGTTTCAACGATTGAAAACAAAACTCTTTTAACATTTACAGTTACTGCAAAGTCAGATATTTCAGGTGAAGCACTTGTTAAATGTGTTACAGAGTCAGCAAAAACTGATGACAATATTGCGGGTATGCTTTATTTCGGCACAACAACAAATGGCGCAACAATTAATTCAATTCCTGAAAATGTTGAAAATATTAATGTTTCAAATGCATCAAAATCAGTTACAATCACAACTACCGCTGGCGGTGTTGATATTGTTGCGAAAGAAGATATGCCAACAGTAATCGACCCAACAAATAAATATGTTTATGGTATCACTGCAGGTGAAAATATTGAAGATTATATTGAAGCAAATAATGGCAGTTTTGAGCTTGTTGCAAACTCATCAGGCAAAACAAATGGTACAGGTGCAACTGTAAAAGTTAAAAATGCTAGTGGTACTGTTGTTGACACATATACAGTAATTATTTTTGGTGATGTAAACGGTGATGCTGCTATTACAGCTACTGACAAAGCTGTAGTTTCTAACGTAGCTCTTGGCGGTACAATCACGGGCAATGCTAATAACATGGCTGCAGATGTAAATGGTGATACATCTATCACAGCTACTGACTCAGCTACTATTTCTAACGCAGCTCTCGGTGGAACACTCACTTCCAACCCTTATGCAAAATAAAATATAAACAATTAAAACGAGGTGAGCCACCTCGTTTTTTGTTTGTTAAATTGAGTATAACAAATTAGAGTTTGTCGGGCTCTTTTAATTTCTTGTCTCCCCTGACAAGGGGAGCCGAGAAAACGCATATAAAACAGTTAGACAAACTCCAATTTATCAAATGAATTAAAGCATGATGCATTTTAACTTAATCCCGTCTTGACATTGTGTCTATTTTTGTGTAAAATATAAAAGATAGTATGGGGAAATAGTATTTCAACATACTCATTCACCTTAATTTCATTACATATTTTTGATATATCTTTTGAAATTAAATATTATTATAGGAGGGAACGACATAATGGAACCAATTACCATTATTCTTGCCGTTGTCTCTGCTGTTGTATTCGGGGCACTTGGCTTCGTTTTCGGTAGCCTTTATCGTAAAAAGGTTGCTGAAGCTAAAATCGGCTCCGCTAATGAAGAAGCATTAAGAATTGTTAATCAGGCAGTCCAAGCTGCTGAAAGCAAGAAAAAAGAAGCTATTCTTGAGGCTAAAGACGAAATACACAAGTTAAGAAGTGAAGTTGATAAAGAACTTCGTGAAAGACGCGCAGAGGTACAACGTCAAGAAAACAGAATTAATCAAAAAGAAGAAAATCTTGACAAAAAGACAGAGAACCTTGAAAAGAAAGAAGAAATTTTAGCAGAAAAGCTTAAATCAGCAGATGCTAAAATGGAAGAAGTTGAAATGCTTAAGCGCAGTCAACTTGAGATGCTCGAAAAAGTTAGTGGCTATTCAAAAGAACAAGCAAAAGCTCTTCTTATGCAAGAACTTGATGAGCAACTTACTCATGAAAAGGCTCTCAAAATCATGGATTTTGAACAGCGCACTCGTGACGAAAGCGATAATATTGCACGCGATATTATTTCAGGTGCAATTCAGCGTTGTGCTGCAGACCATGCTGCTGAAGCAACTGTTTCAGTTGTTGCTCTTCCAAACGATGAAATGAAGGGTAGAATTATCGGTCGTGAAGGCCGTAATATTCGTACACTTGAAACAATTACAGGTGTTGACCTTATTATTGACGATACTCCTGAAGCAATTACAGTTTCAAGTTTTGACCCTGTTCGTCGTGAAGTTGCAAGACTTACTCTTGAAAAACTTATTCAGGATGGTCGAATTCACCCAGCACGCATTGAAGAAATGTTTGAAAAATCAAAGCGTGAGGTTGAACATACAATTAAACAAACTGGTGAACGCGCTGTTATTGACGCAGGCGTTAATGGTGTTCACCCTGAACTTGTTAAACTTCTCGGTAAACTTAAATACCGTACAAGTTTTGGTCAGAATGTACTTAACCATGCACTTGAAGTTTCTTATATTGCAGGTCTTATGGCACAAGAACTTGGTGCAGATGTAAAACAAGCTAAGCGTGCAGGTCTTCTTCATGATATTGGTAAGGCTCTTGACCGTGAATTTGAAGGCACTCATATTGAGCTTGGTGTTGAGGCTGCTAAAAAATACAAAGAAAACGACAAAGTTATTCATGCAATTGCTGCTCACCATGGTGATGTTGAGGCTAAAACAATTGTTGCAGTACTTGTTCAGGCTGCTGACGCTATTTCAGCTGCTCGTCCAGGTGCTAGACGTGAAAATGTGCAGAATTACATTAAGCGTCTTGAAAAGCTTGAAGAAATCGCAACATCATTTGAAGGTGTTGAAAAATCTTTCGCAATTCAGGCGGGTCGTGAAATCAGAATTATGGTTAATCCAGAACAGGTTTCTGACGAAAAGATGGTTATTGTTGCTCGTGATATTGCAAAGAAAATTGAAGACGAGCTTGAATATCCAGGTCAAATCAAAGTTAATATTGTACGCGAAAACCGCGTAATCGATTTCGCAAAGTGATGAAATTAGCGCCTTTTCACTTTTTCACCCTTGACTTACACTCGTAAGCCTGCGGTCTCAAAAGCAAAAATCCATCTAATTTCAAACACTTTGAAGTATTTTGCAAATTAAAACTGCCCCGTTGTCTTTCGGCTTCGGGGCAAAATAATCTATATATAGAAACGGTGTGCATAATGTCACGCAATATAAAAATTCTTTGCATCGGCGACGTAGTTGGTGCTAGTGGTTGTGAGTTTTTACGAAAAAAACTTGCAGATTTTAAAAGAGAAAACGACATTGATGTTTGTATTGTCAATGGTGAAAATTCAGCAGTTGGTAATGGTATGTTGCCACAATCCTGCAACAGTATTTTTACAAGTGGTGCAGATTTTATTACAGGTGGTAATCATTCTTTTAAAAGAAGAGAAATTTATGAATATCTTGATAGTGCTGATGCTGTAATTCGTCCTGCAAACTTTGGTGACGGAGTATGGGGAAAAGGTTATGGTATAATCGACAAAGGTGCCTATAGAGTTGGCGTTATAAACCTTCTTGGCAGAGTATGGCTTGAAGGACATAGTGACCCATTTGAAACAGCTGAAAAAATCATTGATGAACTTAAAAAAGAAACAAAAATCATAATTGTTGATTTTCATGCAGAAGCAACTGCAGAGAAAAAGGCGTTAGGCTATTTTCTTGATGGAAAAGTCAGTGCAGTTTTTGGTACACATACACATATTCAGACATCTGATGTTCAGATTATGAAAAATGGAACAGGTTATATTACCGATTTAGGTATGACCGGTCCTGAAGAGTCTGTTTTAGGTGTAAAAAAAGAAATAATTATAGAAAAATTCAGAAAAGGCTTTGCTCCAATGTTTGAAAATGCAGATACCGAAGCTTTTATGCAAGGATGTGTATTTACTGTTGACCGTGATACAGGAAAAACTATTGAAGCAACTGCAATTACAGTGAGGTGACACAATGAAAAATGCGATTAAAATAATAGCATTAATTTTATGTGTTACTATGCTCTTTTCTGCTTGTTCAAATAAAAAGCCAACTGAAAATGAGCCTACAACCAAAGCTTCTGAACAAAGTACGCAACCAAATATAGAGAGTGAGTTGCTAAAAGGTGATGGCGTTGTTTCTTTGCCATATAACGAAACAGATGGAATAAATCCTTTTTTTGCAAAAAGTAATGAAAATCTTTATATTTGCAACTTGTTATATGATTCACTATTTTCTGTTGATAAGAGTTACAAAGCAAATCCAGATATAGCACAAAGTATTTCTATAAATGGTAACACAGCAACAGTGCAACTTCGTACAGATGCTGTTTGCAAAGGCTCTCAACCTATAAATGCATATGATGTAGTTTATTCTTTTAATCTTGCAAAAGCATCTTATGGTTGGTCAGGGTATTTAAATGGTATCTCAGAAGCTTTTGTCAAATCAACATATTCAGTAGCGTTTACTCTTGATTTTGAAGATGTTTATGTTGGGGCAAAGTTGTGTTTCCCTATAGTTAAAGAAGGAACAGCAGATATTCAAACAGCCGTGCCAACAGGTAGTGGAGATTACTATTATCTTGAAGGCAGTTTATATAGCAATAAAAACGATTCAAAAATTGCTCTTTATGGTATAGGCTCAAATAAAAGCTCTGAAAATGCATTTAAGATTGGTGCAACAGATGTTTATTATAACGATTTATCAAATTGTGAGTATATAGGCATTACAGGAAAAACAGAAGAAACACAACTAAATAATATGGTTTATTTAGGGCTTAATAGCAATAATGGTGCGCTGAATAAATATGTCCGCAGTGCAATTGCTGCAGGAATAAATGGTGATGATGTTGTAGTTTCAGCATATCAAGGTCATGGTAAAGCAGTAAAAATGCCGATTAATCCAAACGCGGAATATTATGAAAACATTTCTTCTATCAATGTAAAAGGTGATTCTAAACTTGCTGAAAAAATTCTTGACAGAAGTGGTTTTACAAAATATTCAGGCACAACAAAAAGTAATGGTGCATATGCATTGTCATTCTATCTTATTGTAAATGCAGACAACAAATACAGAGTGGCTGCTGCTTATAATATAGCGGATAGTTTGAACAAACTGGGCTTTTTTGTTGTTGTTAATCCTTTATCTTTTGCAGATTATAATCAACGCATAGCGGATGGAAATTATGATATGTATATAGGTGAGACAAAGCTTGACGGCTCAATGGATTTGTCACAGTTTTTCCTTGAAGGTGGAAAATTAGGTGCGGGAATTGATAAGTCTGGCAAAGCAGCAACAGAATATTTCCGTTATCGTGCAGGTCATATTACAACAGAAGAATATTATGAAATTTTCGCAGAGGAATATCCTTTTGTGCCGGTGCTTTTCAGAAATGGTTATGTGGTAACTTCTGGCGATATTAAAACAGATTTATCAGAAAATTCATTTGATTTATACAAAAACTTAAAATAAGGTGAAATTATGAAGTTTTCCGACGATATTAAGTATATCAAGGGTGTTGGCGAAGCTCGTGCAACGGGCTTTCGCAGTCTTGGTGTGTCAACAGTTGGGGAACTTCTTCGTTTTTATCCTCGAGCTTATGAGGATTGGAGTAAAATTATTCCCATTTCACAATGTGTAATAGGTGAAAATGTTTGTATTAAGGGTACAGTTATGTTCCCTGTTAAAAACGAGCGTGTACGTGGCGGAATGTTAATTGCAAAAGCTACCGTAACTGACGGTGAAGATGTGGTTGCAGTAACATTTTTCAATAACAAATACATTGAAAAAATGCTTAAAAGCGGTGAAGAATATCTTTTTTATGGCAAAATAACACTTGGCAAGTTTTCAGCTCGTGAAATGGTTACACCATTGTTTGTAAAGTCTGAAAAAAGTGTAGAGATTAGACCGATTTACCCACAAAATAAAACTATAACGACAAAAATTGTTCAGTCGGCGGTAGAAAATGCTTTGAAAAATATTGATGCAATTCCTGACTATCTTCCTGATTATATAATTAAAAAGTTTAATCTTGTAAGTCTTGATAGGGCAATTCGTGACATTCATTTTCCAAAAGATGATACGGCTTTACAGAATGCTCGAGATAGATTGATTTTTGACGAGTTATTTATTTTACAGTTAAGTTTGTTGACTCTTAAGAGCGACAACTCAACAGTTGAAACAGGCAATATTATAGTAACAGATTATTCAGAAGAATTCTTTAACTTGTTGCCGTTTACACCAACAAATGCACAGAAACGAGCAGTTAAAGATGCGGTTGCCGATATGCAAAGTGGTAAACAAATGAACAGACTTTTACAAGGTGATGTTGGTAGTGGTAAAACTGCAGTTGCAGCATCAATTGTTTATACTACTGCAAAAAACCAAATGCAATCTGCCCTTATGGCACCTACTGAAGTGTTGGCAACACAGCATTTTGAAACCTTTGAAAAACTGTTTAAGGGTACAGGCATTTGTTGTGAGTTGTTGACAGGTAGCACAAAAGCAAAAGAGAAAAAAGAGATTAAAGAGTGTTTAGAAAATGGCGAAATTGATTTGATTATTGGTACTCATGCTCTTATTCAGGATGATGTTATATTTAAAAATCTTGGTCTTGTTATAACAGACGAGCAACATAGATTTGGAGTAAAACAGCGTACAGGACTTTGTGCAAAAGGTGAAAATCCACACGTTTATGTTATGTCTGCGACACCAATTCCAAGAACCTTAGGTCTTATTATGTTTGGTGACTTGAATGTGTCAATTCTTGATGAATTACCACCAGGCAGACAAAAAATTGAAACATATACAGTGAATTCTGGCAAGCGTGGCAGTATGTTTGACTATATAAGAAAACATCTTGACGCAGGCTATCAAGCATATATTGTTTGTCCTCTTGTTGAAGAAAGTGAAATGATGCAAGGGGTACTATCTGCTGAAGAATATTATAAAAAAGCACAACCACTTTTTAAGGATTACAAACTTGACTTACTTCATGGAAAAATGACACCAAAGAAAAAAGATGAAGTTATGATTAAGTTTAAAAATGGTGAAACACAGTTACTTATTTCAACAGTTGTTATTGAAGTTGGTGTTGATGTGCCTAATGCGGTAATTATGGTAATAGAAAATGCTGAGCGTTTTGGTCTTTCACAGCTTCATCAGTTGCGCGGTCGTGTTGGTCGTGGTCAGGCAAAATCCTCTTGTATTCTTGTAACTGATGCAAAAAATGACGAGGCCGTTGCACGAATGAAAATTATGTGTGAAACTACTGACGGATTTAAAATTGCAGACGAAGATTTGAAGCTTCGTGGACCAGGTGATTTCTTTGGTACTCGTCAACACGGGCTTCCAAAACTTCGTATAGCTGATATTTTAACAGATACAAAAATTCTTATGCAGACACAAGAACTTGCAAAAGAGATTATGTTAACAGATGGGAACTTTAAGAAAGAAGAACATCATCAGATTGGCAAACAAGTAATGAAAAAAGTTTATAGTTTGCAGGTTTCTAACACTGCGAATACAATATAGCAAGGATGTTATTTATGAACGAAATTAAAGGATATTTAAGAGATTTCAGATTGAATGTGCCTACTGTAATTAATGAATGCAAAGGTATAAAAATCTTTGGCAGAAGCATAAAATCTATTGTGTTTTCAACAGATGTGAGTATTATTCGAAATTGTAATGCTGATGCAGTAATTGCAGTTTATCCATTTACACCACAACCAGTTATAACACAAGCGGTTATGATGGTTGCAGACTGTCCTGTTTTTGTGGGTGTTGGTGGCGGACTCACAAAGGGTGAACGAGTAATTAACCTTGCTCGTCATGCAGAATATCAAGGGGCTACGGGCGTTGTGCTTAATGCGCCAACGTCAAATGATACAATCCGTGAGGTTGATAGGGTTGTGGATTTGCCTATTGTAATTACAATTGTAAAAGAAGATGATATTCAAGGTAGAATTGATGCGGGGGCAGACATATTAAATGTTTCCGCTGCTTCTAAAACACCTGAATTAGTAGCAAAAATCCGCGAAAAAGTCCCTAATATACCAATTATGGCAACGGGTGGACCAACAGAAGAAAGCATAAAAGCAACAATAAAAGCTGGTGCAGATGCAATTACATGGACGCCACCATCAAACGGAGAAGTTTTTCGTGATATTATGGACGCTTATCGTAATGGTGAGCCACACCCATAAATAAAAAAGGGGTATATTTATGTATATTTTCGAACCAATTTTAAGAAAAAACTGGGAAAATACAGAAAAAATGGATGCAAAACGAATTGCATCCCAAACAGAGCCTGAAGGTCTTGAAAAAAATCTTGATATTCCTTATATTGACGATGGCGAAAAGGCTCATTTGCTTGATATTTATTACCCACAAGGTACAACTGAAAAACTTCCAGTAATTATTGATATTCACGGCGGTGGCTGGATGTACGGTTATAAAGAAATCAATAAGAATTTCTGCCTTATGCTCGCTGAAAAGGGCTTTTTAGTAGCATCAATCAACTATCGTCTTGCAGGCGGTAACATAAGATTTGATGACCAGATTCGCGATATTTTTGCAGCTCTTAAATTTTTAAGTGAAGAGCTTAAAAAACACCCTGCTGACTTAGATAATGTATTTCTTGCAGGCGACTCTGCGGGCGGTCATTTCTCTTGTGTAACAACTGCTATAAATCTTAATGAAGATATGCAAAAAGATTTTGGTGTTACATATTGTGGCCTTGATTTTAAAGCAGTAGCAGCAATATGCCCAGCAGTTGACCTGTTAAGCCCTAATATTGTAATGAATATCAATGTGCCAGTGCTTTTAGGTGATAAATACAGAAAAAGTCCTTATCGCAAGTATCTTGATGTGGCACAAATTATCTCAAAGGATTTTCCGCCATTTTATGTAAATACTGCGAAAAATGATTTCCTCAAAAAGCAGTGTTATAAGCTTAATGGATTGCTTGAAAAATATAATATCGACCATTTCTTCCACGATTTCAGTGAAGAAAAATGGGATGTAAAACATCTTAATCATGTGTTCAATGTAGTTGACCCATTTTCTGTCCCGGGCGACTGTGCCAACACCGAAATCGCAGATTTCTTTAAAGCTAGAATGACAACAAAAGTAAAATAATGTAAGGCGGGGCTAGTCCTCGCCTTTTGTTTTGCAATTTGAGTTTGTCTAACTCTTTACCCCCTTCCGTCACTCGCTTTGCTCGTGCCACCTTCCCCTCGGTGGGGGAAGGCTAGATTGGGCTCCACCCTTGAGGGGGAGCTGTCGCGAAGCGACTGAGGGGGGATAATAGCAACGCAGTTCCGAAATTTTGCACTTTGCATTCTGTTCGACAAACTCCAATTTATCAAATTGACAATAAAAAACCACTCTCGAAACGAGAGTGGTTATCTTTATATGCTTTCATCAGCAATAACTTTTTGTGGGTTTGTTTTTATACATTTCATAAAAATGTCGTGGTCGATTTCATAAGGCAATTCACGAACTTTTTCTTTTGTTCTGGTGTGACGATATTTCAATTCGTGAGCATCTGTGCCAATAAGTTGTGCAAATCCGCGACAAACCAAATCCACAGATAATTCTTGTGCAGTGCCACCATTTTTGCCTATAAGACTATCAATATTCACCTGAAAAACAACGTCTCTGTCAAGTAATTCATCAATAATATTAAGATTACGATGGATTTCAAAATATCTTTCAGGGTGAGCAAGAATTGGTGTGTAGCCTCTTTCAATAAGCTCGTCAATCCATAGTAATCCTCGATTTATATTAAATGGCCCTAACGGAAATTCACAAAGCATATATCGGGAATTGTTTATTGCAAGGTCATCAAGGTTGTTAGCTTTTAAAATACCTTCACTTAAAAATAACTCTGCACCGCTTAAAATTTTTAATGGTATATTTTCTTTTTCAAGAGTTTTGCGAAGTTTTTCAATTTTATAATCGCGCAGGTCAAGAAATTCGTCAATATGGTTGTAATCTGCAAAGTGTGGAGTTACAACCATAGTTTCATAACCATTTTCATAAGCGTCACGACACATTTCAACAGAAGTGTCAAGGTCATGAGCACCATCGTCAATATTAAAAAGTATATGGTTGTGAATATCAATCATTTTTTTGTGCTACCTCAACTTTTTCTTCTAAATTTTCTTCATCTGTGAAGTGGAAAATGTGAATTATACCCTCATCGTTAAGAAGTTTAAGCATAACAATTGTTATTGGCAAAATGAAAATACCAATTACGCCAAAAATCTGTGAACCAATAAACATTGAAACAATTGTAAGGAATGCAGGAATACCAAGTTGTGCAGCTACAAGCTTTGGCTCAATAATCTGACGGATTACAGTAATACAAGCATAAATTACAATAAGACCAATTGCCAATGGGTAGTTTGCATTAAGAAGTGAGAAAACAGCCCAAGGAATAAGCACGGTACCAGTACCTAAAACGGGTACAATATCAATAATTGCAGTAAGAATTGCAATTACAAAAATATAGCCACTGTCATAAACACCCATAAGTGTTAAAAGGAAAAGTCCTAATGAAAGCTCGCAGAATGTAATTGTAATGATTATGCCATAAGCCTTTGCCATCTTACCAAGAGATGGGAACAAAAGTCTTTTTGCACGAACAATTTTTGTGCGTGTGTCAGGTTGGAAAAATCCGAGAACAAGACGCTTAACAGATTCGAAATCTGCTGTCATAAAGCAACAAGCTACAATTGCAACCACTATTGAAACGAGTGTTGTAGGAATTTGCTTTGCAGTATTCCAGATTCCCATAAGTGGAGTTGAAAGCACAGACAAATCAATACTTGTAGAAGGCTCGTTTGGTGTTATGGTAGGCGATGTGAGCATTGAAAGCTTTTCACGTACAAAATCCATAACAGTTGTTTCTAATTTTTCAGGTAAAAATCCAACTGCGTTTGCAATATAACCCTCAACTTTATTAACAAGTGCAGGAATATCTTCAAACTCAATCATAAGATATTGGAAAAAACCTTTGAATTCAGAGCCTATCCAAATTACAAGAAGCACAAGTGCTGAAATTACAACTGCAAATCCAAAAAGCACAGATAATGCAGAAACAAGACCTTTTTTAAGTGGTGTTTTCTTGCAAATAAAATTAACAGGCTTTTGCAAAATCATTGCTGCAACTACTGCACATAAAATTGGTAAGATTGTTCCAAAAGCAAACTTAAAGAACAAATAGAAAAGTGCAATAAGAATAACAGTGTAAACAACATTAATTATAAATTTTCTCTTTTTTTCTGTACTTGTCATATTTCTCTATCTCCAGAATAAAATAATATCTAAATAATATAATAAACCATTTTTCTTTAAGTATCAATTAAAAAGTAATAATTTTGTGTAAATTTTTCTAAAAATACCATAAAAATTTTTATAAATATATGGTATATTACCCCTTTATTATCTTGGCGTTTTGTGATAGAATATCTAAAAGTATTTTTTAATGTGATTTATTATACCTTTTTGCAGAATGGTTAAGGATGTGAATTATAATGTATGTTGCAGTTATGGGCTATGGAACAGTCGGCTCAGGCGTAGTTGAGGTGCTTACAAAAAATCACGATAGCATCGTTAAAAGAAGCACACAGAAAGAAATGGAAGTTAAATACATTCTCGATTTGAGAGATTTCCCAGGGGACCCTCACGAGGATAAAATGATAAAGGACTTTAACATTATTCTCAATGACGATGATGTTAAGGTTGTTGTTGAAACAATGGGTGGACTTCACCCTGCTTACGAGTTTGTTTCATCTTGCCTTAAAGCGGGTAAGAGTGTTGTAACATCAAACAAGGAACTCGTTGCAGCAAAGGGTTGTGAACTTTTACAGTTTGCAGCTGAAAACAATGTAAACTTCTTGTTCGAGGCATCTGTTGGTGGCGGTATTCCAATTATCCGTCCTATTTCACAGTGTCTTGCAGCAAATGAAATTGATGAAATCGCAGGTATCCTTAACGGCACAACAAACTTTATTCTTACAATGATGATTGAAAAGAATATGAGCTTTGAAGATGCTCTTAAACTTGCTCAGGACAACGGCTATGCAGAAAAGGACCCAACAGCGGACGTTGAAGGTCATGATGCTTGCAGAAAGATTTGTATTCTTGCATCTCTCTGCTTTGGCAAACACGTTTACCCTGATTCAGTTTATACAGAAGGAATTACAAAAATTACTCTTGATGACGTTGCATATATCGGTGCATTCGGTGGTGTGATTAAACTTCTTGGTCGTGCAAAGAGAATGGACGACGGAAAGATTTTTGCTATCGTTTCTCCTGCAATCGTTTTGAATGGCAGTCAGTTGGCAAGTGTTAACGATGTTTTCAATGCAATTCTTGTTCGTGGTGACGCAACAGGTGATGTTGTATTCTACGGAAAGGGTGCAGGTAAACTTCCAACAGCTTCAGCGGTTGTGGCGGACGTTATTGACTGTGCAAGAAATATGGACAGAAAGAAACCTATCGGCTGGGGTGAAGCAGAAGAGAATTATGTAGTTGACTACAAGTCAGCGGTTAACCCTCTTTACATCCGTGCTGAGGTTACAGATAAAGCAAATGCATTACAGGATGTTGTTGCTACTATCGGTAAAGTTCAGGTGCTTGAATTTGCAGGTTGCAAATCAAACGAACTTGCTTTTGTAACATCTGCTATGGCAGAAGGTGAGCTTACAGAAAAGCTTAATACTATTTCTTCAATCAGCATAAAATCTCTTATCAGAGTTACTGATTATTAAAATTAAAAAATAACCTTTACAGGAGGCACATATGGGACTTATAGTTCAGAAATTCGGCGGCTCAAGTGTTCGTGACGCTGAAAGAGTAATGAATGTTGCTCAGATTGTTACTGATACTTACCGTGCAGGTAACGACGTTGTTGTTGTAGTATCAGCACAGGGCGACACAACAGACGATTTAATTGAAAAAGCTTATGAAATCAATAGTAAGCCATCAAAAAGAGAAATGGATATGCTTATGGCATCAGGCGAGCAGATTTCAATTGCACTTCTTGCTATGGCATGTGAAAAATTAGGTTGCCCAGCAGTTTCACTTCTCGGCTGGCAGGCAGGTTTTAATACAAGCTCTGCTTATGGTACTGCTCGTATTAAGAATGTTAAAACTGACAGACTTCGTTCAGAAATTGACCGTCATAACATTGTTGTTGTGGCAGGTTTCCAAGGCCTTAATAAATATGATGACCTTACAACTCTTGGTCGTGGCGGTAGTGATACAAGTGCAGTTGCAATTGCAGCAGCTCTTCGTGCAGACCGTTGCCAGATTTTCACAGACGTTGAAGGTGTTTATACAGCAGACCCTAGAAAAGTTGAAAATGCAAAGAAACTTCAGGAAATCACTTATGATGAAATGCTTGAACTTGCAACTTTAGGTGCACAGGTATTAAACAATCGTTCAGTTGAAATGGCTAAAAAATATAATGTTGAATTAGAAGTTCTCTCAAGTCTTAAGAGAGTTCCGGGTACAATCGTTAAGGAGGTTACCAAAATGGAAAAAATGCTTATCAGAGGTGTTACAAAAGATACAGACGTAGCACGTATTTCAGTTACAAAAATTCCTAACACACCAGGTGTTGCTTTCAAACTTTTCGACGCTCTTGCAAAACGCAAGATTAATGTTGATATTATTTTACAATCAATTGGTCGCGATAGCACAAAAGACATTACATTCACAGTTGCAAAAGGTAATGCTGACGAAACAGTTGAATGCGTAAAGAACATTTTTGATATTGAAGAAAAAGATATTATTTGTGATACATCAGTTGCTAAAATTTCAATCGTTGGTGCAGGTATGGAATCTCACCCAGGAACAGCTTCAAAAATGTTTGAGGCTCTCTACGAGCGCGACATCAACATTGATATGATTGCGACAAGTGAAATTAAAATTTCAGTTCTTATCAACCTTGAAGATGCTGACCGTGCAGTTAGTGCAATTCATAAAGCATTCTTCCCAGCGGAATAATTGTGCCTAAAGAGAGAAACTTTCAATAGTTTCTCTCTGTTTTATAAATTAAAAAGATTTTTATTGTGAAGGAGATATAAATTATGACAGACAAGTTTGTAAAAGAAGGTCTTACCTTTGATGACGTGCTTCTCATTCCTGCAGAAAGCGACGTTCTTCCAAGTGATGTTGATATTTCAACTCAGCTTACAAAGAATATTAAGTTAAACACACCAGTAATCACAGCAGCTATGGATACTGTTACTGAAAGTAATATGGCTATTGCTATTGCTCGTGAAGGTGGCGTTGGTATTATTCACAAGAATATGTCAATCGAAGCTCAAAAAGCTCAGGTTGATAAGGTTAAGAGAAGTGAAAATGGTGTTATTAACAACCCATTCTTCTTATCTCCTGAAAATACAGTACAGGAAGCAGATAACCTTATGCACCGTTATAAGATTTCAGGTGTTCCTGTATGTGATGAAAACGGCAAACTTGTTGGTATTCTCACAAACCGTGATATGAGATTTATTGCTGATTACAGCGGTAAAATCAAAGACTTTATGACAAGCAATGGTCTTGTTACTGCTCCTGTTGGAACAAACCATGACGAAGCAAAGAAAATTCTTATGCAACATAAAATTGAAAAGCTTCCACTTGTTGACGAAAACGGTTTCCTTAAAGGTCTTATCACAATTAAAGATATTGAAAAAGCAGTTAAATATCCAAACTCTGCTCGTGACTCAATGGGTCGTCTTCTTTGTGGTGCTGCAGTTGGTGCTACAGCAGACGTACTTGACCGTGTAGCGGCTCTTGTTGAAGCAGGTGTTGATATTATCACTCTCGACTCTGCACATGGTCATAGCCACGGAATTATCAATGCTGTTGCTAAAGTTAAAGCAGCATACCCTGACCTTTCACTTATTGCAGGTAACATTGCAACTGCAGAAGCAACAAAGGCTCTTATTGATGCAGGTGCAGACTGTGTTAAGGTTGGTATCGGCCCTGGTTCAATCTGTACAACTCGTGTTGTTGCAGGTATTGGTGTTCCACAGATTACAGCTGTTTATGATTCAGCAAACGAAGCAGCAAAACATGGTATTACAGTAATTGCTGACGGTGGTATCAAATACTCAGGTGAAATCGTTAAAGCTATTGCTGCAGGTGCTTCAGCTATTATGGTTGGCTCACTTGTTGCAGGTTGTGAAGAGTCACCAGGTGAAAGCGAAATTTACCAAGGTCGTCAGTTCAAAGTTTATCGTGGTATGGGTAGTATTGCTGCTATGAACAATGGTTCAAAAGACAGATACTTCCAGGCTAACAACAAGAAACTTGTTCCAGAAGGCGTTGAAGGTCGTGTTCCTTACAAGGGTCTTCTTTCAGATACAATTTATCAGCTTATGGGTGGTCTTAAAGCTGGTATGGGTTACTGCGGTTGTGCAACAATTGACGAACTTAAAACAAAGACTAAGTTTATCAGAATTACAAACGCAGGTCTTAAGGAGAGCCATCCTCATGACGTTTATATTACTAAGGAAGCTCCTAACTACTCAGGAAATATATAAGTTAAGGAAATTAAGGTTATGTTTGATAATTTAATTGATTCAATTGGATTTATTAATAATACTGACCCTGAAGTAGCTGCGGCTATGGGTCTTGAACTTAAAAGACAGCGCGAAAATCTTGAGCTTATTGCAAGTGAAAACATTGTTTCACCTGCAGTTATGGCTGCTATGGGTAGCGTTCTTACAAATAAATACGCTGAAGGTTACCCAGGAAAAAGATATTATGGTGGTTGTCAACATGTTGATATCGTAGAAGATATTGCTCGTGACCGTCTTAAGAAACTTTTCGGTGCAAACTATGCTAATGTTCAGCCACACTCAGGTGCTCAGGCTAATATGGCGGTTTATTTTGCACTTATTCAGCCAGGCGATACAGTTATGGGTATGAATCTTGCAGAAGGTGGTCATTTAACACATGGTTCACCTGTTAATATGTCAGGTAAATACTATAACTTCGTGCCTTATGGTGTTGATGAAAATGGTTTCCTCGACTACGATGCTTTTGAAAAGAAAGCAAAGGAATGTCAGCCAAAGCTCATTGTTGCAGGTGCATCTGCATATCCAAGAACAATTGACTTTGAAAGAATGGCAAATATCGCACATAGCGTTGGTGCTTATTTCATGGTTGATATGGCTCATATTGCAGGTCTTGTTGCAGCGGGTCTTCATCCATCTCCAGTGCCATATGCAGATGTTGTTACATCAACAACTCATAAGACTCTCCGTGGTCCTCGTGGTGGTATTATTCTTTGTAAAGATGAAGAATTTGGTATGCAGTTTAACAAGGCTATTTTCCCAGGTACACAGGGTGGTCCTTTAATGCATATTATTGCAGGTAAGGCAGTTTGCTTTGGTGAAGCATTAAGTGATGACTTCAAGGCATATCAGCAAAGAGTAATTGACAATGCAAAAGCTTTGGCAGAAGGTCTTGTAAAAAGAGGAATTAATCTTGTTTCAGGCGGAACAGATAATCACCTTATGCTTGTTGACCTTCGTTCAGTTGGTATTACAGGTAAAGAGCTTGAACACAGACTTGACGAAGTGCATATTACTGCAAATAAAAATGCTATTCCTAATGACCCTGAAAAACCATTCGTAACAAGTGGTGTAAGAATTGGTACACCTGCTGTTACAACAAGAGGTTTGGGAGTAGAAGATATGGATAAAATTGCAGAGTTTATCTATCTTGCTGCTACTGATTTTGAAAATCAGAAAGAATACATCACAAATGGTGTAGCAGAAATCTGCAAAAAGTATCCGTTATACGAATAACAATAAAAGTCCCCACTGCATAGTATGTTAAAAATGCAGTGGGGGATTATAATGAAATTTACCAAAATGCACGGAGCAGGAAATGACTATATTTACATTGACTGTTTTACGGAAAACATCTTGAATCCTGAAGATTTGTCAAAAATATTAAGTGAAAAACATTTTTCTATAGGTGCAGATGGTATAGTAATTATAAAACCATCTTTTGTAGCCGATTGCTTTATGGATATTTATAATGCAGATGGCTCAAGGGCAAAAATGTGTGGTAATGCGATTCGTTGTGTTGCGAAATACATATATGATAACAAAATTAAAAAACCAGTTATAAAAATTGACACTTTAAGTGGTATAAAACTTGTTGAAATTTATACCGAAAACGGATTTGCAACGGGTGGCAAGGTAAATATGGGTAAGCCTGTATTTAATGGTCGGCAAATTCCTACACGATACGGTGACGGTATTGTAAAAAACAAATTTTTGAGCATTGAAAATAACGATTATGAAACAACTTGTTTAAGTATGGGTAATCCCCATTGTGTAGTTTTTCATAAAGATATATATAAATTAGATTTAGAAAAAATCGGTCCGCTTTTTGAAAATCACGAAATGTTTCCTGAAAGAATTAACACTGAATTTGTAGAGATTGTTGATAAAAATAATCTTAAAATGCGAGTGTGGGAGCGTGGCAGTGGCGAAACATTGGCTTGTGGCACGGGCGCTTGTGCAGTTGCGGTTGCATCAATAGTCAACGGAATTTGTGAGAAAGATGAAGAGATTAACATTCACACAAAAGGCGGAGTTTTAACAGTTAAATGGCATAAAAATGATAATGTTTATTTAAGTGGAAACGCGGTCAAAGTTTTTGACGGTGAAATATAAAAAATCCATTGTTGGAGGGACAATTATGAAAATAAATGACAACTTTTTAAAAATTCAGAGTTCTTACCTTTTCTCTAACATTGCAAAAAAGGTAAAAGCTTATACTGCGGCTAATCCTGACAAACAGATTATTCGTCTTGGTATTGGTGACGTAACACGTCCACTTGCAGATGCTTGTATTGATGCAATGCACAAAGCAGTTGATGAAATGGCAAACGAAAAAACATTTATGGGTTATCCACCTGAATATGGTCACGATTGGCTTTTAAATGCTATCAATGATAATGACTATAAAAAATATGGTGTAGAGCTCGACAATAGCGAAATTTTTGTATCAGACGGTGCAAAGAGTGACTGTGGTAATATTGGTGACATTTTCTCAACAGACAATAAAGTTGCGGTTTGTGACCCTGTTTACCCTGTTTATGTTGACACAAATGTTATGAGTGGACGCTCAGGCGATAAGACAGAAAATGGTTGGACAAATATTTATTATATGCCTTGTCTTGCTGAAAATAATTTCTTACCAGAGCTTCCAAAAGAAAAAGTTGATATTATTTATCTTTGCTTCCCTAACAACCCAACAGGTATGGCAGCTACAAGAGATGAGCTAAAAAAATGGGTTGACTATGCAAACGAAAATGGTGCAGTAATCCTTTTTGACTCTGCTTATGAAGCGTTTATTACAGAAGATGACGTACCTCATTCAATCTATGAAATCGAGGGTGCAAAGAGTTGCGCAATTGAGTTCAGAAGCTTCTCAAAAACTGCAGGTTTTACAGGTGTTCGTTGCGGTTACACAGTAGTGCCACACGATATTAAGGTTGATGGTGTTGAATTAAATGCACTCTGGGCAAGACGTCAAGCAACAAAGTTCAACGGTGTTTCATACATTACACAAAGGGCAGCAGAAGCTTGTTATAGTGAAGAGGGCAAAAAGCAAATCCGTGAAATCATTGCATATTATCAAAACAATGCAAAGATTATCTATAACGGACTTAAAGAATGTGGCTTTACAGTTTATGGTGCAGTTAATTCACCATATGTATGGCTCAAAACTCCTGACGGAATGAGCAGCTGGGAATTCTTCGACACACTTCTTGAAAACATTCAGGTTGTTGGTACTCCTGGTGAAGGCTTCGGCCCAAGCGGTGAAGGATATTTCCGACTCACAGCATTCGGCTCAACAGAAAACACAATCAAGGCAGTAGAAAGAATTAAAAACTACTTCTGCAAATAAGCAAAATAAAAGGGGCTGTAAAAAACAGTCTTTTTGTGTGATATAATTTACTTTCCGTTTTTGTTGATAATTTTTATTGAGAGTGATATATTTGAGTTGTAAGAAATGAACACAAATGAGATTGTTTTTGTGTTATGTATAGAGGTTAAAGGATTATGTCTTTTAAGGAAGTTAATTTTAAAATTTCATCAACAAAAGAAAAACAGTTGTTTGAATACATCACTGAAACATGCAATTGCAAAATATTAAACCCCGTAGTAGATGATTTGAATAAATCTATGTATAGTGTGGATTTACCAATTGATTCACAGCTTTATATAATAAAAGACAATAGCTTTACACCTCAATACAAATGGACTAACACAGATTATAAAGGTGAGCAGTATGTGTTGGAGTTTTCTTCAAGCGTTGATTATGTGTATATTTCCTATGAAAGAGAGTTATATTCGACTAATGATGAACCGATCAATCGTTTGTTTATCCTTGTTGATTCTTTTGCAAAACTTGAGAATGAATCTCTAAATAATTTCAAAAAATTACAAAAATGGATAAAAAGTAATGCACAAAAAATTGAGAAAATGGATAATATACGGGTGTATTGTATTGAATAGAAACGAATGTGTCAATCTAAGGTGCGATTATTCGGTGTTAAAAAATGAGAAAAAAAAGACGGTTCATTTGAACCGTCTTTTTGCGTTGTATTCAATTATAAATTCTTTGCCAATTCTTTGATATATGCTTTGAAATCTTCGCTGATTTCTGGGTGGTTGAGAGCAACTTCGCAGTTTGCTTTCATAATACCCATTTTGTTACCCATATCATAGCGTGTGCCGTAATAATCAAGAGCAATAACGCCTTTTGTCTGTGCAAGAGTTTTCATAGCGTCTGTAAGTTGAAGCTCGTTGCCCGCACCCTTTGGTGTGCTTTCGAGAATATCGAAAATTTCAGGTGGCATTACTACACGACCAAGAATTGAATAGTTTGAGAAAATTTCTTCAGGTTTTGGTTTTTCAATCATATCTGTGCAGTTGAAAACCTTATCTTCAATTTCTTCTACTTTAAGTGAGCAGTATTTTGAAACATCCTTTGTTGGTACTTCTTTAACACCAACTACGCCCTTGCCATACTTTTCATAAGCGTCAATAAGTTGCTTTGTAACAGGCTCTTTATCTGAAATGAAAACATCGTCACCATAAAGAATTGCAAAAGGCTCGTTACCTACGAAATTTTTTGCACAAAGAACAGCGTGACCGAGACCGCCTGTTTCTTTCTGACGAAGAAAATATGTGTTGCAAAGTTGTGAGCACTCTAAAACTGAGTCATAAAGCTCTTTTTTGTCAGGATTTTTACTTAATTTATCTTCAAGCTCATAAGCGTGGTCAAAATGGTCTTCAATAACGCCTTTGCCACGGTTTGTGATAATAAGCACATCAGTAATACCTGATTTTGCTGCTTCTTCAACAAGATATTGAATAGCAGGTTTATCAACAATGTTAAGCATTTCTTTTGGAACTGCTTTTGATGCAGGTAAAACTCTTGTACCAAGACCTGCCGCAGGAATAATTGCCTTTGTAATTTTCATAATACTAATCTCCTATTTTATAAATGTCAACAGCATTTCAACTGTCATAACAATCATATTGTTTACAAGAACTGCAAGGAATGTTGCGCCTATTGATGCGCCACCGGACCTGAAGAAAAGAAGTCGTTGTTTTTGTGTATCAGGCTCTTCAGCTTTAATCTTTTTGATATTTGCAACAGTATGGTTATAATACCACTTGTTTGCTTTAAATCCTACAAAGATTTGCAACGCAAGAGAAAGTGTGCCTTGTACTACAACAAGTACAGACCCTGTTGGATTTCCAAGAATCATTTCGTTTCTTTCGGCATAAGCTTGTGCAATTTCTTCTTCTGTAAAATTCTTTACATTCTCAACGCTATATTTTTCTGTCCATTCGGTCATATCGGTGTAAAGAGTTTGTACAGGTGGAAGAAGATTCATACCAACTGTTAACAAAAGTGAAAGCGCCATAAAAATTGCACCCAACTTATACATCTTTCGATAGAAAAACCAATATGGTGTAAAGAAAAACGCGCCCCAGTTAAAAGTCTTTTTAGAATTGAAAAACTTATCAATATATTTTAATGCGTTAATCTGAATAAAACTAGCAACATCTTCAGTTTTTACATCAGGTGAAATCTCTTCAGGATAAACAGAAAGAGGGTTTTGAGCATTTGCAAAAATAGGCGGAGCAAATGCCGGAGGTGAATTGTTATCACCGATGTTGTTTAGTGGTGGCAACGGAATTGTATCTTCTGTTGCAGACACAGTATTTTCTGTAGGAGTCCAACGAAAGCCCTTGTTGTGCTCGTCAAAATTGCCACATTCACCATTCTTTTTATAGCAATCACGATGATGCGGAGTGCCACATAAAGGGCAAACAACAATATCGTCATCATTTGCAAACTCTTTTTCGCAAACGGGGCATTTTTGATTTAAATATCTAAAATAATTTTTTTCCATTTTATACGTTCCAACTGTTTACATATTTTTCTTGTTCAGGGGTTAAAACATCAATTTCTGTTCCCCAACTGTTAAGCTTGCAAAGTGCAACCTTTTTGTCAATTTCTTCAGGAACATCAATAACTGATGCAGTTAAGTTTTTGTGATTTTTCACAATATATTCTGCACAAAGTGCCTGAATTGAGAAACTCATATCCATAATTTCTGCAGGGTGACCATCACCTGCAGCAAGGTTTACAAGTCTGCCTTCTGCAATAATGCTGATTGTTCTGCCATCAGGAAGAACATATCCCATAATATTATTTCTCTGTTCTTTAACTTCAACTGCCATATTTTCAAGGTCAGGAAGATTGATTTCAACATTAAAGTGACCTGCATTACAACAGATAGCACCATCTTTCATATTTTCGAAAGATTTTTTAGTGATAACATCTTTACAACCAGTAACAGTAACAAAGAAGTCACCTTCTTTTGCAGCGTCAACCATTTCACAAACATCAAATCCGTCCATTCGAGCTTCCATAGCTTTAATAGGGTCAATTTCAGTAACAATAACCTGTGCGCCAAGTGCATTAGCTCTCATAGCAACGCCTTTACCACACCAGCCATAGCCGGCAACAACAACTTTTTTGCCTGCAACAATAAGGTTTGTTGTGCGATTAATACCATCCCAAACAGATTGACCTGTACCATAACGATTATCAAAAAGATATTTGCATTTTGCATTGTTTACTGCAATCATAGGGAATTTAAGAGCCCCATCCTTTGCCATTGAAACAAGACGAATAATACCTGTTGTTGTTTCTTCACAACCACCCATAACATTAGGTAAAAGTTCAGGGTATTCGTTGTGAATAAGATTTACAAGGTCGCCGCCGTCATCAATAATCACATCAGGACCTGCTTTGATAACTTCACGAAGATGTGACATATATTCTTCGCTAGTTGCATTATACCAAGCAAAAACATTAAGTCCGTTGTGAGCAAGCGCTGCTGCAACATCATCTTGAGTTGAAAGAGGGTTTGAGCCTGTAACATACATTTCTGCGCCACCAGCTGCGAGTACAGTGCAAAGATATGCAGTTTTTGCCTCGAGGTGAATTGAAAGAGCAACTTTTAAGTCTTTGAAAGGCTTTGTGTCAATAAAATCCTTTTCAATGCTGCGAAGTACAGGCATATGAGCCTTTACCCAATCAATTTTACGTTGACCTGATTCATAAAGAGAAATATCGCGAATTAAATTCATATTTTTAACTCCATATATTATAGTATTATATAAGGTATATATTATCACAACCAATATAAAAAATCAATTACAAAAAAGTTACACAACAAACCCCAGACTAAATGTTGACAATATTTTTATTTTATGAGATAATTAAATACGACTAGTGCTTTTCATTTGGAGGTATTACATAATGAAATCTACACTTTTAAGAGTTTTATCAGCTATGATGGCTATTGTTATGATGGCTTGTTGTTTCACAGCTTGTTCAGATAACACGGCTGACGAATCAACAACAACTACAACAGAGCAAAACCCATTTGATGGTTTTGATAGTAATGGTGGTGGAATGTGGGACGACACAACAACTACAATGTCTAACCAAACAAATCCACAGAACACAACTACTAATGTTAATAATAACAATACAACAACTACAACTAATGGTGCAAGTGATAGCAATACAACAACAACTACAGCACCACAAAAAGACAATACTACAACTACAACAACCACAGCAACAAATCCTTTTGATGAAGTAACAACAAGCGGGGGTTCAAGTTTGTCAAAAGAAGATTTACAAGAAGCGCTTGCTTTGGCGGGCTATGCTTATGACGAGAGTCAGCAGGTTTATTATTCAACACTTAATCCATGGCAAAGACATTTTGGCTTTGGTGACATTTATGATGACGCTGCAGCTTATGCAAATATGAGATATACTACTTTCAAAGCAGACTTTGAATATGATGGTCTTCTTTGGAGACTTCAGTGGTGGAAAGGTCAATATGGCATTCTTGAGGGTGCAGAAATGGGTGTTTATACAAAAGACCTTAATTCAGAAGAAACATTCTATGATTGTGCAGATAACGACCATCTTCTTGATATGAGTTTTGAGTATTATCGAACAGGTGAAGATTTTAGAAAGAATAACAGACTTTTCTATCGTGAAGAAGAGCCACACTGGTGGCTTACAGGATTTAAAGTAGGCTATGTGGCAAACTTTAATACAAATGAAAGTGTTGTTAAGGCAACTCTTAAAGCTTATGACAAAGATATGGCAGACGGAATTGAGTCAGGTCTTCGTAGACTTACAAACAAAAATGGTTCAAAAGTTAGTGGCTTTGTTGAATATGGGCCAAATACGCCTGCAAAGCTTTATGATTACTACATAAGAAACGGTAATACATTTACAGTTGTTTGGCAGACAAAGGGTTATAAAAACCATCAGACAAGCACAATTTCACCAGAACCATAATAAAAGAAAAGCGCACAATACCACTGGAAACAGTGGTATTTTTCATTTCCATAAATTTTTTATGCTATTATCTGAAAAACTTTTTCATTACAGTTGAAAAATGCAGTATTTTAGTGTAAAATATACAAACAGACTTTAATTTTTAATGTTTTTTATAAATTTTTTTGGAGGATTTGTATGAATTATAGCCTTACAAAGAAACAAGCAAAAGAACTTGTTGAATCAAAACTTTCTCATTTTATCGGTGTAAATCCTGATGAAGCAACAAATGAGCAATTCTATAAAGCAATTTCTCTTATTGTTCGTGATATGATGAGTCAGGGCAGAGCAGAATTTTCAAAAGAGGGCTCTAAAAAAGGAACAAAAAGAGTTTATTATCTCTGTATGGAATTCCTTATGGGTCGTTCACTTAAAAACAATCTTTATAACCTTAATCTTACAAAGACATTTGAAAGCGTATTGAAAGACTATGGCATTAAAATAGATTCAATCTATGATTGTGAGCCTGACGCAGGTCTTGGTAATGGTGGCCTTGGTCGTCTTGCTGCTTGCTATCTTGATGGTCTTGCAACACAAGGTTATGTTGCAAAGGGTTATTCAATTCTTTATGAATATGGTATTTTCAAACAGAAACTCGTTGATGGTTGGCAGACAGAGCTTCCTGACTTCTGGCTT
This sequence comes from Candidatus Fimenecus sp., assembly GCA_045613585.1. Taxonomy (GTDB): domain Bacteria; phylum Bacillota; class Clostridia; order Oscillospirales; family Acutalibacteraceae; genus Fimenecus. The sequence continues at coordinate 32,924 of JAZLBG010000119.1, forward strand.
CCAGGAGGGGATGTGTGGCTTGTCCCTCACGAAGAAAGTGCAATCAATATTAATTTCGAGGGCGAAGTTCGTGACATTTGGGAAGACCATTATCACCATGTTGAAATTGAAAATCCAACAGTAATTCAGGCTATTCCTTATGATATGCACGTTGCAGGTAAAGACGGCAAGGGCGTTTCTGTTCTTCGTCTTTGGTCTGCAAAAGCACCAGGTCTTGATATGGCACTCTTTAATCAGGGTGACTATATGAGAGCTATGGAAAGAAATGCTATGGCAGAGGTTATCAGCAAGGTTCTTTACCCTGCAGATAATCACCCAGAAGGCAAGTCACTTCGTCTTCGTCAGCAGTATTTCCTTGTTTCAGCATCTGTTCAGGATATTGTTCAGCATCACCTTCGCGAATTTGGTACAATGGATAACTTTGCAGATAAAGTTGCAATCCATGTTAACGATACTCATCCAACAATGGCAATTCCTGAGCTTATGAGAATTATGCTTGACGAATGTGGCTACGGCTGGGATGAAGCATGGAATATTGTTACAAAAACAGTTGCATATACAAACCATACAGTTATGAAAGAGGCTCTTGAATGCTGGCCTGAAGACCTTTACAAGCGTCTTATGCCAAGACTTTGGCAGATTACAAAGGAAATTGATAATCGTTTCCGTTCATATGTATGGGAAAGCACTCATGATGCTGACAAGGTTGAGCGTATGGCAATTATGTCAAACGGTGTTGTAAGAATGGCTAATCTTTGTGTTGCAGGTTCACATTGTGTAAATGGTGTTTCTGCACTTCATAGTGATATTCTTAAAGATACAGTTTTCTCTGATTTCTATTCACTTACTCCTGACAAGTTTACAAATGTTACAAACGGTATTGCTCACAGAAGATGGCTTTGTCAGGCTAACCCAAGACTTACAAACTTCCTTACAGAAACAATTGGTGACGGATTTGTAAAGAATGGTGATGCACTTCTCGATTTAAGAAAGTATAAAGATGATAAAGCGGTACTTGATGAACTCCAGAAGATTAAGAGAGCAAACAAAGAAGATTTTGCAAAATATGTTCTTAAGCACAACGGAATCAAGCTTGACCCAGACTCAATTTTTGATGTTCAGGTAAAGCGTTTGCACGAATACAAGCGTCAGCAGTTAAATGCTCTTAACATTTTATCACAGTATCTTGCAATTAAAGAAAATCCAAATGGTGAGTTTATTCCTCACACATATATTTTCGGCGCAAAAGCAGCATCAGGCTACTTTATGGCTAAAAAGATTATTTCTTTCATCTGTGCACTTGCTGATGTAATTAACAACGACCCTGACGTTAAAGACAGACTTAAAGTTGTTTATGTTGAAGATTACAATGTTACACTTGCTGAAAAGCTTATGCCTGCAGCAGATATTTCAGAGCAGATTTCACTTGCAGGTACAGAGGCATCTGGTACAGGTAATATGAAACTTATGCTTAATGGTGCAGTAACACTTGGTACAATGGACGGCGCTAATGTTGAGATTTATGAGGCAGTTGGTGACGAAAATATTTACATTTTCGGTATGAGCACACCTGAAGTTGAGCAACTTAAAAAGCGTGGTTACGACCCAACATCATTCTACAACAACAATGCAGAGCTTCATAAGATTCTTGACTTTGCAAATGCAAACGGAATTGGTGGTAAAATGTTTCACGAAGTTACAGCTTCAATTATTCACCATGACCCATATATGGCACTTGCAGATTTTGAAGATTACAGAGCAACACAGCAGAGAATTTCTAAGGACTTCCTTGACCGCGATAACTGGAACAAGATGTCACTTATGAATATCTCAGGTGCAGGCAGATTTGCAGCAGACCGTGCAATTAACGAATACGCTGCTAACATCTGGGACGCAAAATCAGCACTTAAAAAATAAAACAATAAAAAATGAGAGACAGAGCAAAATGCCCTGTCTCTTTTGTTTATGTAATTTGGCGTTTGTCGAAATCAATTCGTAATGCGTAATTCGGAATTCGTAATTTCGCAACGCAGTTCCTACACTTTGCGCTTTGCATTCTGTTAGACAAACTCAAATTTGTTCAACAAATTTCAACAATATATCTTTTTCATTCTCGACTTTATCATCAATTACGGCGGTTAAGGTTTTTTCTAATATTTCACCGATTTTTTTACCTTTGTAACCGAGAGCAATTAAATCATTACCATTAATTGCAAGATGCTTTATTGAAAAACACTCGTTTTCATTTATAATCTCGTTTACAATTTCACGACACTCTTTATAAAATTCTTCACCACGAAAATATTGGGGGTTTTGTGCCGAATTGTCGCAATACTTAATTTCAATTAAATCAAAAATTAAATCTTCGCCGATTTGGGACATAATCTTTTTAAGTCGCTTGCGGTCAGGCTTAGTCATATCATTGACCATAATTGGTGAATCGTGCATTTTAACAAGTGTTACAACTTTATTTTTTGTATCGTTGTCAAAACGAAGTCGAGTCATAATTTTTTCAGTCATTTCTGCACTCTTTTTAGGGTGAGAGTAATAATGTTGCTCACCATTTTCGTCAAAATGCGCAACACTTGGTTTGCCAATATCGTGGAATAAAAGTGCAAGACGAATTATAGGATTTTGACTACTTTTTTCAACGGCTTTCAGAGTGTGAGTATAAACATCAAAACAATGATGACGATTTTTTTGCTCAAATCCCACACATTCATAAATTTCAGGAATAAAAATACAAACAACATCTGAAAATTCTTGCAAAACATTATAAGCGTTTTTGCCGCATATAAGTTTTGTAAATTCTTCACGAATACGCTCTGCCGAAATGTTTTTAAGCAAATCCTTGCACTTGTGAATAGCGTTTTTTGTTTCAGTTTCAATTTCAAAACCTAAAACAGCTGAAAATCGCATAGCACGAAGAATGCGAAGAGCATCTTCACAAAAGCGGGTTTCTGCATTACCAATACAACGGATTATTTTGTTTTTAATGTCGGGGAGTCCACCAACAAGGTCACAAAATCCATTGTCAAAATCAAAGGCTATGCCATTCATTGTAAAATCGCGGCGTACAACATCATCTGCCAACGAAGTGGAAAAAACTACGCTGTCAGGGTGACGATTGTCAGAGTAAGTGCCCTCACTTCTGTATGTGGTTATTTCAAGAGGCTCGTTATTTATAAGCACAGTAACTGTGCCGTGTTTTATGCCTGTTTCAATAACACGAAAATCTGCAAAAACCTGTTTAACTTCATCTGGTGTAGCGTTTGTTGTGATGTCAATATCGCCAATAGGCAAACCCATAACAAAATCACGTACACTACCACCAATTAAAAACGCTTCAAATCCCTTTGATTTAAGAGTTTCGATAGCAATTTTTGATTCAGGCTTGAAATTATTTGTTTTCGTCATTTAATGCAACTTCTAAAGCCTGAGCCAACTGGTCAGGACAAGATGTTGGTTTAAAGCCACATTTTATACCTTTAAGAAGTGGAATAACCTCTTCGGCAGGCTTGCCCTCAACAAGAGCACCTATACCTTTAAGGTTTCCGTTACATCCACCAAAGAATGAAACATTTTTAACAATTCCGTTTTCTAATTCAAAATCGATTTGTCGTGCACAAGTGCCACGAGTTTTATATGAATGTGTCATATTATTTTACCTCATAAATTTTATTTGAAAGTGTAACTAATTCTTCCATTGTAAGTGCTTCTGCACGGGCAGTAGGAGAAAGTCCGGCATTTTCAATTGCAAGTGAAATTTTGTCTTTACCTATACCCATTCCGCTTGAAACAGAGTTTAGAATAGTTTTTCTTCTCTGTGCAAAAGCGGATTTTATCATTTTAAAGAAAAGAGCTTCGTCTTTAACTTCATAATCACCTTTTTTAGTTAAATCAAGACTGATAACACAACTGTCAACCTTAGGGCTTGGGAAGAAAGACCCGCGAGAAACATCAAAAAGTTTGCGAGCTTCTGCATAATAATTAACTGCAACAGTAACAGCACCGCTCTCTCTTGAGCCAACTTTTGCACAAAGACGGTCACCAGCCTCTTTTTGTACCATTACAATAATTTTATTAAATGGCAATTTTTCTTCAAGTAATCTCATGATAACAGGGCTTGTAATGTAGTAAGGCAAGTTAGCACACACAAAAATTTCCATACCCTCAAAATATTCTTTTACAACTTGTTCAAGGTCGATTTTAAGAATATCTCCATTAATAAGTGTAAGATTATCATACCCTGAAAGTGTGTCTTCTAATACTGGGAAAAGTCGTGTGTCAAGTTCGACACAAACAACTTTTTCACAGCGTTCAAGAAGTTCTTTTGTGAGAACACCAACGCCTGCACCAATTTCAAGCACACCTATAGGTTTGTCTGTACTTTCTCTTACAGCATCTGCCATTCTAGGACAAACTGTAGGATTTACAAGAAAGTTTTGACCTAATCCTTTTGAAAATGTAACTGAATGCTCACCCATAACCTTTTTTATAACTGAAAGGTCTGTAAGTGTGTAATTTTTCTTATCTGACATATTTTTCTTTTACCTTACCTAAAATTTTCATACCATCTTGGATTTTTTCTTTTGATGGTGTTGAGAAGTTCATTCTGAAGCAATTTGTTTGCTCATCATTAATCATAAAGGCTGTGCCTGGTACGACCGCAACCTTGTTAGCGATACAATCTTTAACAAAATCAAGCATATTAACGCTTTCAGGGAGTTTGCACCAAACAAAAAGCCCGCCTTCAGGTCTTACATACTCAACAAAATCACCTAATTCACTATCAATTAAATCACACATAAGGTTTAATTTTTCGCCATAGATTTCACGGATTTTCTCAATGTGAGCATTAACATCATTTTCTGTCATCCATTTATGCACAAGCATTTGTGAAAATACGGGAGTATGAACATCGGATGCTTGTTTGCCAACAGTCATTTTTGCAATAATCGGTGATGGTGCAACAATGTAGCCAACACGAATACCAGGGGCTAAAAGTTTTGAGAATGAGCCTGCATAAATTACAATTCCGTCTTCATCCATACTTTTAATTGAAGGAATATCTTCACCCGAAACTCGTAAATCTCCATAAGGGTTGTCCTCTAAAATTAAAAGACCATATTTTTTAGCAAGATCATAAACAGCCTTGCGTTTTTCAAGACTCATTGTAGCTCCTGACGGATTTTGAAAATTAGGAATTGTATAAATAAATCTGGGGTTAGTAGCGTTTTTAATAGCGTTTTCCAATTCTTCAATATTCATTCCATCTGCTTCAACAGATACGCCTTTAAGCTTGCAACCATAAGAGCGGAAACAGTTAAGCGAGCCAATAAATGAAGGGCATTCACAAATTATTGTGTCTCCAAAGTCACAAAGAGCTTTTGTGGCTAAATCCATAACTTGTTGAGCACCAGAAGTGACAATAAGTGAGTCGAAATTGTTACCGATATTATATTTTTCTTTTACAAAGTTCACAAGAGTATCAATAAGTGGTTTATAACCTTCAGTAACTCCGTATTGTAATGCAGTAACGGGTGAGTTTTCAAAAATTTCTGAAGAAATACGCTTTACTTCATCAATAGGGAATGATGCTTCGTCAGGATTCCCCGCTGCAAAAGGAATAACCTGTGGGTCTTGTGTTGCTTTTAGTATTTCACGAATTGCAGATGGTTGCAATTCAGATATTCTTTTAGAAAAATAGTAGTCCATTTGTGTCACCTATGAAAAAAGATATAAGTAATTTTATCACAACATATAAATCATTTCAAGAGCCACTAATTTTATATGTTACATATTGCACAACCCGAGGGATTATGATAAAATCATAATAGAAGATAAGAAAGGAGGAAATCAGAATGTTCACAAATATTATTGCAGAGATGGCAAAAATCAAAAACATTGAGCAGAACAAAATCAGCGAAGCTTATGAAGCAAAAAAAGCAAAAAATAGTGATAATCCTATTTATCGTGAAGTTGAAGCAGACAGAATACATACAAATTTTATCAGAATAATTCCCGCATCAATTGCGCTTTTGCTTGTTGAAGTTTGTGGTATGTTATGGGCTTTATGGTCAGGTGTAAAGTTTGATTATGGTAAAGGATTTCTGATTTCTTGCTGTGTTTTTGCTTTTGTATCGGTGAGTTTTATTGTTGCTATTGAAATTTTGCTTAAATACAAAAAGACCTCAAATCATCAGATGAAAATCATATATACTTCATATTGGGTCTTATATACCATTGAAGCGTTGTCTTTCTCTGTAATGGAGGCGCTGGACAGACAAACAACAAACAACTATCTTATTTTTGTGCTTTTGATTTCGTTCTTGCCTGTAATTACGCCATTCACAAAAAACCTTCTGCTTATTGTAGCGCTTTATATTGAGTGTTGTGCTCTTTTATTCGCTATGTGCACACCGTCAGATTTAATGCTGTGCTTCTTTGTTACAGTGCTTGGAATGGGTTATTCAGTTATCCATTTCAATCATTATCTTTCAGTAAGTATTGCTAACAAAAAACTTGAATTTTCTGCTAATGGTGATTTGCTTACAAGCTTTATGAATAGACGTGGATTTGAAAAAGCGGCACCACTGCTTCGCAGTTTCTGTAAAAACAACGGATACAATTTTTGTATGATTATGGTGGATATTGATAATTTCAAGTCATATAACGACAGATATGGCCATCTCGAGGGAGATATTTGCCTTAAAGAGGTATCTGCTTGCATAAAAGAGAATTTTTCAAGACCAACTGATTTGTGTATCCGTTATGGTGGTGAAGAATTTCTTGTGCTTACAGCCCAACGTGATGTTGAAAAATTAGTTGAACATCTTGAAGATACTCTTGAGCTTGTAAATGATATTGAGTTTGAAAATACTTTTGAATCAGTATCTGTCAGTGCCGGTCTTTATGTTGCAACTGAAGATGATAAAGAAACTCCTATTGAGAAACTTGTTGAAAGGGCAGATAAAGAACTTTATAATGCAAAAAAACACGGAAAAAATTGTATAAGTTATCTCGGAGAAATTTATTAAATTATAAAAATAAGCCACTTCAAAAGAAGTGGCTTTAATTATTTAGAAAGGCGAATAAAACTTATTATTGTTGTGGTGGCTGCATACCCATAAGTGAATTCATCATTCCGCCTGATTTCTTTTTAGGTGGTTTGTATGCAGGTGGGTTTTTCATAAGTTCTTTTGCTTTTTTACCTGCAGGTGATGCGAGATAAGCGTTTACAGCAACGAGTGTTTCATAAAAATCGTCATCTGTAATATAATTGCGACATTTTTCAAGAAGCTCTTTGTCGTTGTCGATTTCACCAAGAATTGTAACAACAACAAGGTCCTGAACATCAATTGAACCATTTTCATAGATTTCACTTAAAATCTTGAAAAGCTTTTTCAACTGTTGAGCATCATTTGAACGGATTGTGTTCATAATGCAAGCGTTACCGTGATTTACAAAGAAATCTTCGCCAAGGAATTCATCATATTTCTGGAAGTTTTCTTTATAAGCATCTTTAAGTTCAGGGTAAAGAGTAACAATTCTGCTTGCAAGTGTGTTAGCATCATAAGCAGTGCCGTTTTTTGCAGCAGACTTTGAAATTGTCTGTGGAGCTTTCTTAACAGATTGTTTTGCCTTTTTGCCATGAGATGTAGCAACTGTGTCAATAATTTCGTTGCAAAGAGATTTAATATCACGGTCTTCGTAAGTTTCAAGGTCAAGAAGATTTGACTCAGTCTTTACAAATTCACCATCTGGGAGTTTTTCCATAACATCAAGAAGATTATCATGGCTTAAAAGACGAAGAGTAAGGTCGCCTTTTTGGAAATCTGCAAAAGCAGTTTCGTTTTCTTCAGTAACAGGAGTTAAAAGTTCAAATCCGTTATCTGCAAATTTTTCGTTACAACCCTTTATTATAAGAGAAAGGGCTTCTTTTCTTTCAAGCATTTTTAATACCTCAAATCAAAAAATTATATATCTTATAAAGTATAACACAATTATTTTCATTTGTCATTAAAAATTTGTGAATATTATAATTGATTACTTAAATATATTGTGGTAAAATAACTATATATGTGGTAGTATGCCATTTCGGGAGGAAATTTTCATGAAAAACGCACTTATTATTTTTGGTGGAGTTTCATCAGAACATAATGTTTCTTGTGTTTCAGCAACTTCGGTAATCAAAAACACACCTAAAGATAAGTACAATGTGGTAATGTTAGGTGTTACAAAAGAGGGCGAAATGTACCTTTATACAGGTGATGTTGAGAAGCTTGTAAATGATGGTTGGCTTGAAGACAAAGCTAATCTAAAAAAAGCAACAATTTCTACAAATCAGAGTGACAAGGGCGTTTTAGTTCTCGATAACGGCAAATATGAACTTATAAAAATTGATGTGTGTTTCCCTGTAATGCATGGCAAAAATGGTGAAGACGGAACAATGCAAGGACTTCTCACAATTGCAGGTATTCCTTATGTTGGTTGCAACACAATGGCATCAGCGGTTTGTATGGATAAGGCTATGACAAATGCAATTTGTGATGTTAACGGTATTGCACAAGCAAAATGGAAATACATAACAAAATACGATTTCACAAAAAAAGGTAAAGAGTTTGCAAAAGAGTGCGAAGAATATTTAGGACTTCCTGTATTTATAAAACCTGCAAATGCAGGGTCATCAGTTGGCGTACGAAAAGCAAAGAGCATTGACGAAATATATTCAGCGCTTGAATATGCATTCCAGTTTGACGACAGAGTTGTTGTTGAAGAAGGCATTGATGGTGCCGAGGTTGAATGTGCAGTTATGGGTAATGATGAACCAATTGCAGGTGCAGTTGGTGAAATTGAACCTTGTAACGAATTTTATGATTTTGATGCAAAATATGAGTCAGATAGCGGACTTCACATTCCGGCAAGAATAAGTGAAGAAAAAATTAAAGAAGTTCAAGAAAAAGCAGTTAAAGCATATAAAGCGTGGGGTTGCTCAGGTCTTGCTCGTGTTGATTTCTTTGTGAGATATTCAGACGGAGAAGTGCTTCTTAATGAGCCTAACACATTACCAGGATTTACATCAATCAGTATGTACCCAATGCTTATGAATGCAGTTGGCATTTCACCAAGCGAATTGATTGATAAGCTTTTCTGCTATGCAATTGAAAAGTGGGAGAAATAATGAAAAAAGACGCAGTAATCAGAATTGTCAGTATGCAACGCACCGAAAATGGTGACAATGCAGGTGAAATGACCGTAACAGGCACACTCACTTGTGAAGATGACAAAAGCATAATTGAATACATAGAAAACAATGAAGAAACAGGCCCTGAAGAAACAACAATTACAGTTTTTAACAACAATATTGTAAGCATTGTTCGCAAAGGTCAGTTCAGTAGTGAAATGATGGTTGAAAAAGGTGTTCGCCATCACACATTTTACAGCACGCCTTATGGTGAGCTTACAATGGGCATTTACGGAAATCAGGTTGAGTGGTCAAAAGATGACAACGGTGGAGTTCTTAAAATGAAATATTCACTTGATTTCAATAACGGATTTGTATCAGAAAACACTATGAAAATATATATTGAGGAGAAATAAGGATGTCTAAATTAGTTAAACAGGCAACAGACCAACTTCACACACTTATTGTTGATGCATTAGGTAAAGCGGTGGCAGAGGGTGAAATTTCATCAGAGCCAATTCCTGCATTTAACATTGAGGTTCCTGCAAATCGTGATAATGGTGACTACTCATCAAATATTGCATTTGTTTGTGCAAAAGTTTTTCGTAAAGCACCTAAAATGATTGCAGATTTAGTTGCAAGACACATTGACCTTGACGGCACATATTTTGATTCTTGCACAGTTGCAGGTGCAGGATTTGTAAACTTTATACTTTCAAAGGATTTTTATGCAGATGTTCTCGCTGATGTTAAAGCACTTGGTAAAGATTACGGCAGAAGTGACTATGGTAATGGCAAAAAAATCAATGTAGAATTTGTTTCTGCTAACCCAACAGGACCAATGCATATGGGTAATGCTCGTGGCGGTGCTTTGGGTGACTGTCTTGCAGCAGTGCTTGATATGGCAGGTTATGAGGTTGAACGTGAATTCTATATTAACGACGCAGGTAATCAGATTGAAAAATTCGCACTTTCACTTGATATTCGTTATCAGCAGATTTATAAAGGTGAAGATGCAGTAGAATTGCCAGAAGATAGCTACCATGGAGAAGATATTAAAGAAAGAGCACAACAGTTTGCAGATGTTTATGGTGATGAATACATTGACAAGAGCGAAAGTGAAAGAAGAAAAGCACTTGTTGAGTTTGCACTTCCTAAAAATATCGACAATATGAAAGCTAATATGGCAAAATATCGTATTGAATACAAAACTTGGTTTAAAGAGAGTATTCTTCACGAAAGCGGAGCAGTTAAAGAGGTTATTGAATACCTTACAAATAAAGGCTTAACTTATGAAAAAGACGGCGCAGTTTGGTACAACAATATCAAGGTGCAGACAGAAATGCTTACTCGTCAGGGTAAAACTCAAGAAGAAATTGATAAACTTGAACTTAAAGATGATGTTCTTGTTCGTCAAAATGGTAACCCAACATATTTTGCAGCAGATATTGCTTATCACAAGAATAAACTTGTTACTCGTGGCTTTGACAAAGCAATCAATATCTGGGGTGCAGACCACCCCGGCCACGTTGCTCGTATGAAAGGTGTTCTTGAAGCACTTGACCTTGACAGTGACAGACTTGATGTTATTTTGATGCAACTTGTTCGTCTTACTCGTGATGGCGAAGTTGTAAGAATGTCAAAGAGAACAGGTAAAGCAATCACTCTTGTTGATTTGCTTGAAGATATTCCTGTTGACGCAGTTCGTTTCTTATTTAATATGCGTGAACCAGGCTCACAGATGGACTTTGACCTTGATTTAGCGGTTGAACAGTCATCACAAAACCCAGTTTACTACTGTCAGTACGCAAATGCTCGTATTCACAGTATTCTCCGTAAGGTTGAAGCAGATGGCGTAACAGTTCGTGATTGCACAAAAGATGAGCTCAAACTCCTTGTGGCTCCTGAAGAAATCGAGCTTATTCGTCATTTAGCATCACTTACAGACGAAATTGTGAACTCTGCAAAGAATTATGACCCTGCAAAGATTACTCGTTATTGTATTGATTTGGCAACATTGTTCCATAAATTCTATAATGCTTGCCGCGTAACAGTTGAAGACGAAAGTCTTATGCAGGCTCGTCTTTACCTTTGCAACTGCGTAATGAACGTAATTACAAACATTCTCAAAATGTTCCGCATTTCAACACCAGAGAGTATGTAAGTTCAAAATGCGGTTGTTTTTTGCACCACCTGTATGCTATTAGAGTATTGTAAACGATAGCAAACTGGAATAAAATTAAGAATATACATAATGGTATATATAATTAAAAACAAAGGGGAGTAGTTTATGAAAAATAAACTTGGTAAAGGTTCGCTTAAAAAATCAATTTCCGTGCTTATTGCAGTAATTACAATAATTAGCTGTATGAGTCAGGGCCTTTCATCTTTTGCGGCGGAATTACAGACAACAGAGAAAATTGACAGGTTCGCAACAAGCGCTTCGTCAAACGAAGATTGGAGTTATTATATTGACGTTGATAATAATGAAGCGATAATTTATGACTATCTTGGTAGTGATACTGATGTTGTAATTCCGGATACAATTGAAGGATATCCTGTAACCACAATTGGTGCAACGGAAAACAGACATAACTTTACAAGCGTTACGATTCCTGATAGCATAACTACAATTAATATGTCTTGGGCATTTTTCAGATGGTCTACAGAATTAACTACAATTAACGTTAGTCCAAATAACAATTACTATTCTTCCGTTGACGGTGTGTTATTCAATAAAGATAAAACCGTTTTACTTTATTATCCTATGGGAAAAGAAGAAACATTATATTCTGTTCCCGACACAGTAACTTCAATTGGTGATGAAGCTTTTACACAAGGCTTAGGTAGTGATTATTGTTATAGCTTGCAAAATGTAACGCTTCCAGACGGTATAGAGTCAATTGGGCATCGTGCTTTTATGAATTGTTATAAGTTGGAAACCATAGTAATTTCAGATAGCTTAGCATCTGTTGAAAGCGAAGCGTTTAGAGAATGCTATAACTTAAATGATGTTTATTATATGGGGTCACTTACTCAGTGGAATGCAATAGAAATTGATGACTATGAAAACGGTTACCTATTGAATGCAACACTTCATACAGATTATGACCCAAATGCTCCTGTGGTTGAGGTTTTATTTGAATATTCTGTACTTGATGAAAATGCTAAAACTGCAGAAATTACAGAGTATCTGGGCTCTGATTCTGAAGTTGTAATTCCATCGACAATTGATGGATATCAAATTACAGAAATAGGTCGCAGTTCATTTGCTTTGAATGAAACAATAACATCAGTAGTTATTCCCGAGGGTGTGAAAACCATTGGCGATGGTGCCTTTGCACATTGTACCAATCTTGCTGAGATTACTTTGCCTGATTCTATTGAACGTATCGAAAATTTACTTCCTGATATGTATCCAAGTGGTGCGTTTTGTGAAACTGCATATGTAAATAATGACGCAAACTGGATAGATGGAGTTTGTTACATAGGCAATCACGTTTATGCAGCACGCTCTGTAAATGATGCTATTAAAATAAAAGAAGGCACATTGACTATTGCTGATTATTGGTATGTGGCTAAAAAGGTGTATATGCCAAAATCTATCCGTAATATTGGCGATTATGCAGGTTTCTTTGATAATTTGGGAGATTTTTCAGGTTCAACTATTTATGGCTATAAAGGCACTTGCGCGGAAACCTTTGCAATAGACCGCGAGCATCCTTTTGTTCCAAGGGAATATACAGGTCTTTATAAAGTTGCTGGTGTATGGAAATATGTGAACAATGGTGAGCTTGATAACACATACACAGGTCTCTGTAAGTACAATAACGTATGGTATTATGTAGAAAATGGTGTTGTTGATTGGGACTGCACAGGTGCTGTAAAGCATACAAATAACGCTTGGTATTATGTTGAAAACGGTAAAGTCGTTTGGTCTAAAACAGGACTTATAAAGAGTCAATCAGGTTCTTGGTTGTATATCAAGAATGGTCAGGTAGACTTCTCAAAGACAGGACTTGTAAAGCATACAAATGGCGTATGGTACTACGTACAAAACGGTAGAATCAACTTCTCAAAAACTGGTCTTGTAAAACACACAAACGGCGTTTGGTATTATGTTGAAGGCGGACAGATTAAGTGGTCAAAGACTGGACTTGTAAAACATACAAATGGTGTTTGGTACTACGTGCAAGGCGGACAGATTAAATGGTCAAAGACAGGTCTTGTAAAACATACAAATGGTGTATGGTATTATGTACAGGGTGGTCAAATCAAGTGGTCAAAGACTGGCCTTGTAAAACATACAGACGGCAATCTTTATTATGTTAAAAACGGTCAAATCAACTGGGGCTACACAGGCTACGCTACATACAATGGCGTAAAATATAAGGTAGTTAACGGCAAAGTTTAAATAATTAAAAATTAAATATGAATTTTTTATCGCAGGTATTGTATAATATCTGCGATTTTGTTATACTATAATAGATTAACTATGTATTGAACACATTATATAAATATTTGAAAATGGGAGATGTAAAAATGCTTTTTGCACAAGACATCGGTATCGATTTGGGTACTGCCAACACAATTGTATATCTTAAAGGAAAGGGTATTGTTCTTCGTGAGCCATCTGTTGTGGCTGTAAACGAAAAAACTGACCCACCATCAGTTGTTGCAGTTGGTAACGAAGCAAAAGATATGATAGGCAGAACACCTGGCTCAATCACAGCAGTTAAGCCATTAAAGGATGGCGTTATTGTCAATTCTGAAATCACATCAGATATGCTTAAAGAATTTATTAAAAAGGTAATTAATCGTTCACCTTTTGCAAGAGCAAGAGTTCTTATTTGTGTGCCATCTGGTATTACAGAGGTTGAAAGAAAAGCTGTTCACGATGCTGCTCGTGATGCAGGCGCAAAATACGCTTCACTTATTCACAAGCCACTTGCCGCTGCTATTGGTGTAGGACTTCCTGTAACTGAAGCAGTAGGTAGTATGATTGTTGACATCGGTGGTGGTACAACTGAAGTTGCAGTTGTTTCATATCGTGATATTGTTACTGCAAAGTCAAGCCGAATTGCAGGTGACGATTTTGATGAAGCAATTATTGAATACATACGCAAAAAGCATAATGTTCTCATTGGTGAGCGTACAGCCGAAGAAATTAAAATTAAAATCGGCTCTGCTATGAGTTATGATGGTGAGGGTGCTATGGATGTTCGTGGTCGCAACCTTGTTGACGGACTTCCAAAGAATGTTGAAATCACATCTGAAGATGTTCGTGAAGCATTAGCCGAGCCAATTTCACAAATTCTTGAAACAATCCGTTCAACTCTTGAAAAAACTCCACCAGAATTATTGGCAGATATTGTTGATAATGGAATTATGCTCACAGGTGGCGGAGCTTTACTTCGTGGAATTGATACACTTATTTCACAAGAAACAAAAATCCCAGTTCACGTTGCAGTTGACCCAATGGACTGTGTTGCAGCAGGTATGGGCGCTTGCCTTGAAAAAGGAAACATCTAATTTTATAAATTTGGAGAAAAAATTATGAACAATTTTTTCAAAAGTACAACATTTAAAGTTCTGCTTGCAGTTGCAATAATTCTTGTTTGTGCAACTGTTCTTGCTACGGTTGTAGGGGGCAAAACTTCACCGCTTACAAATGTAGTTGACTTTATAACATCACCTTTGCAGAATGTGGCATCATATTTTTCTGCAAAGTTAGATGGTGCAACAGGCGGATTTATTTCGTCAGAATCTTATCGTGACCGTGTTGCAGAGCTTGAACAACAGGTTGCCGATTATCAGGCACAACTTGTTGATTACGAAAAAACAAAAAAGCAACTTGAATCTTATGAAGAGTTTCTTGATGTCCGTGAGAAAAATCCAGATTACACATGGGTTTATTCAACAGTTATTGGTCGTGATTCTGCCGATATATTTGGCTCATTCACAATCAACAAGGGCTCAAATGATGGAATTAAAGTAAACGACGCAGTTATTTATAGCGAATATCTTGTAGGTGTAGTAACAGAAGTAAATCCTACATCTGCAGTTATCCGTTCAGTGTTTGACCCATCAGTTCATGTGGCGGCTTATGAAATTCGTACAGGTGAATTGGGTTATACAAACGCAACTTACGATATGGCGGTAAAAGGGACTTGCGCACTCTCTGCTCTTGACCGAAATACTTCAATTTCAAAGGGTGGTATTGTCTGCACATCAGGTACAGGGGGCATTTTCCCTAAAGACCTTATTATCGGCACAGTTTCAACTGTTAAGCAAAGCGAAACTGACCTTTCAGCTTATGCAATAGTTGAGCCACCTGTTAAAACAAAAGATATACACGATTGTTTTGTTATAACAGACTTTACAGAAGAATAAAGGAACAAGCAAATGACAGTACAAACCAAAACAAAGCTCAAAAGATATGCAGTGTATGGTGTTGTAATTCTTTTGGCACATATTTTGCAGAATATACTGACAATCTTTCCGCAGATTGCATCGGTCAGACCTGTTTTGCTTATTTCTGTTGTAATATGTATCTCAATGTTTGAGGGCGAAGTGGTAGGTGCAGTGGTAGGGCTTTTGTCAGGGGCTTTGTGGGACACACTTACAGTAACTGCTGATGGTTACAATGCAGTTTATTTAATGATAGCTTGTGCTGTTTGTGGTGTGTTGCTACGAGTTTTTATGCGCAACAACATTATCACGTATATAATGATGAATACAGGCACAACAATGCTATACTTTTTAACATATGTATTGTTCTTTATTACGGCGCGTGGCATTGATGGCGGCGCAGAGTTGCTGTTAAGATACTATTTGCCAATGAACATATATTCTTTAGCGCTAACACCAGCTATTTATTGGCTTATTCGTGGAATAAACAGAAAATTCTCATACGATTACACAGAATATTAAAGAAAATTTTTTGAAAGGACGGTGAAAGAGAATGAAAAATGCATATAACTACAAAATTCGTGCGACTGCATTTGTAGTTGCAATTTTACTTGTAATTTCATTCTTTGTTGCTGACCTTTTTAAAATACAGATTATTGAAGCAGACGAATATACATCAAAAAACATTTATCTTTCATCTGCAAAAACAAAAATAGATGCTTTACGTGGTGAAATTCTTGACACAAACGGCACTCCACTTGTTTACAACGAAAGTTCAAATACTGTTTATATAGATGCATCATATTTCCCAAAAGCATCACAAATTGAAGAAAGAAATCAAATTATTTTAGCTCTTATAAAGCTTTTTGAAAGCAGAGAGGTTGAATACAACTCAACTTTACCTATTGAATATGTGGGTAATAATATTGTTTTTGTTGAAGAAAATGCAAGTGATAAAACAAAACTCTTTGCAAAAGATTATCTTAACTTAAACAGATATGCATCTGCAAAAAATGTGTATGATGCTTTGTGTGAATATTATTCATTAGAAAAAATGTCAGTTTCTGATGCAATTAAGGTTGCATCTGTGTATTTTGCTATGGTTAAGGCAGATTTTTCAAAGAGTAATCCTTTTACTATTGCAGAAAATGTTTCTGATGAAGTAATTCTTATAATTAAAGAGCAAAGTAGATTTTATCAAGGCGTTGAAACACGAATTGATACAGAGCGTGCATATTATGATGGTACAATTGCGCCACATGTTATAGGTTATTACGATTATCTTAATGCAGACGAATATTCTTCTGTATCTGAAAAATATAAAGAGTCACTTAAAGACGAAACTCTTACAGATAAAGACAAAGAAGTTTTAAGTCTTCGCTCATACAAAATGACTGATAAAATCGGTAAATTTGGCATTGAAAGTGCTCTTGAAAATGAACTTCGAGGCACTCGTGGTGTTGCTACAACAGTAACTAATGCAGATGGCACTAAAAATACAACTGTTACAACAGCACCTGTTAACGGAAACAATGTAATTCTTACCATTGATGGTGATTTTCAGAAAAAAGTACAAGATATTTTGCAATCTAAAATAAACCAGACAAAAGAAAACGACCATATTACCACTGCGGGAAGCATAGTGGTTATGGATGTTAACGATTTCTCTGTATTGGCTTGTGCAACATATCCTACTTATAATTTATCAACATACAAAGAAAATATCGTGGCGTTGAATACAGACAAAACTGCGCCTTTGTGGAATAGGGCCTTGAGAAGTGCTTATGCCCCTGGTTCAACAATGAAACCTATTGTCAGTATTGCAGGTCTTGAAGAAGGTGTGTTAACACCAACTACTTTAATTCAATGTACAGGTAAATACACTTATTATAAAGATTTGATATTAGGTTGTGCTAACGTTGGTAATCACGTGGGCAACCATATGAATGTTGAGTCTGCATTGACACATTCTTGTAACATATTCTATTACGACACAGGCAGACAACTTGGCATTAACAAAATGGATGAATATTTTGAAATGTTTGGTTTAGGTAGCAAAACAGGTGTTGAATTGACAGAAGCAAGCGGTACTGTGGCAAGCATAGCAAACAGAGAAAAATTAGGTGGAGTATGGTACCCTGGTGATACTATTCAGGCGGCTATCGGTCAAAGTGACCACTTGTACACACCAATTCAGCTTTGCTCTTATGTTGCTACTCTTGCAAATGGTGGCACAAGATACAAGGCACATTTTGTTGAAAGCATAAAATCAGCCGATTATTCAGAAACAATTTATCAGGCAAAACCTGAAGTGCTTCAAGAATTAAAACTTTCCCCAACCACATTGAATACCGTGAAAAAAGGTATGATATCAATGGCTAACTCTTTGGCGGCATTCCAAGATACTGATTATCAGGTAGCTTCAAAAACAGGTACTGCACAGGCAAAGAAAAAAGTGAATGGCGTAACCGTTGCATATACGAATGGTTTTATGATTTCATATGCACCTGCTGATAATCCACAAATTGCAGTTGTAATTGCGGTTGAAAATGTTATGTCATCAGGTCTTGGCAACTATGTTAAAGAGGTTTATGACGCATACTTCAGCAGAAATTCAGATATAACAAATTCGCAACAGAGTGGAACAGTGCTTTCATAATGCACCGCAAGGTGCAAATCATTTTATAATGATTTGCTACGCATGAATTGGCTACGCCATGATTTCTCGCTTCGCTCCATGAATTGAATTCTTGCGAATTCGTATAAAAATACTTGACATTTTCAAGGTCTTGTGCTATACTAACAAGGCTATCTCTGTGCGCTCGGGTAATTGAGTAAACTCGTGGAGTGATTCACCTACTTTTATCTGGGGCATTTGAGTTGAATTTATTCTATTATAATGAGGTGAAATGACAATGACACAGGCAGAAAAACAGGCTATCATGGCTGAATACGCTGCACACGAAGGCGACACAGGTTCTCCTGAAGTTCAAATCGCAGTTCTCACAAAGAGAATTAACGACCTTACAGAGCATCTTAAGGTTAACAAGAAGGACCACCACTCACGTCGCGGTCTTCTTAAGATGGTTGGTCGCAGAAGAAATCTTCTCGCATACCTTCAGAAGAAAGATATCGAAAGATACCGTGCAATCGTTGCAAGACTTGGTCTTCGTAAGTAATCAAAATCGTTTAAGGCAGACAGAGATTTTACTCAGTCTGCCTTGAATTGCTTTTTGAGGTAGTTAAAAACGGGGCGAAATCCCAAGCTTTAGCGGTAAATAGAGTTTTCAAGAAATTGAAGATTGTATTTATTGCTAAACAGATTTTTGCCCCGAGAAAATACAAATTTTATGTAAAAGAAAAGAGGTAAAAATTATGTTTTTCAAGAATTTTAAAGTTTGGGAAACTGAACTCGCAGGCAGAAAATTGACACTTGAAACAGGCAAAATGGCAGGTCTTGCAAATGCTGCTATTCTTGCTCGTTACGGTGAAACAGAAGTTCTTTGTACAGTAACAGCTTCTGCAAAACCAAGAGAAGGCGTTGACTTCTTCCCACTTTCAGTTGACTACGAAGAAAAAATGTACTCAGTAGGTCGCATTCCTGGTTCATTCCAGAGAAGAGAAGGCAGAGCAAGTGAAAAGGCTATTCTTACATCACGTTGCATTGACAGACCTATTCGTCCACTTTTCCCAAAAGACCTTAGAAATGACTGTTCAGTTGTTGCAACTGTAATGTCAGTTGACCTTGACTGCTCACCTGAAATTACAGCTATGATTGGTGTTTCAGCAGCAATCGCAATTTCTGATATTCCATGGGATGGCCCAATTTCAGGCGTAAACGTTGGTCTTGTTGATGGTAAAATCGTAATCAACCCAAATCTTGAAGAGAGAGCAAAGTCAGACTTAGTTCTTACTGTTGCTTCTACTGCTGACCTTGTTGCTATGATTGAAGCAGGCGCAAACGAAATCGACGACGATACAATGTTTGACGCTATTATGGCAGGTCACGCAGAAAACCAGAAAATTGTTAAATTCATTCAGGGTATCGTTGATGAAGTTGGTAAGCCAAAATTCGCTTATGAATCTTCTGACCCAGACCCAGAAATTATGGCAGAAATCGAAGAATTCTGTATTGAAGATGTTAAAAAAGCTCTTGATACTGACGATAAACTCGTTCGTGACGAAGCACTTCTTCCAATTTATGAAGCAGTTCATGCTAAGTTTGACGAAAGATTTGAAGGCAACGAAGGCAAACTTGACGAAATTATGTATCTTGTTCAGAAACACGTTGTTCGTGCTTGGCTTAAAGATGAACATAAGCGTGTAGATGGTCGTGGTATTGACGATATTCGTCCTCTTAATGCAGAAGTTGACCTTATCACTCGTGCTCACGGTTCAGGTATGTTTACTCGTGGTCAGACACAGGTTCTTTCAATTGCAACACTCGGACCTATGGGTGATGCACAGCTTCTTGATGGTCTTGACGAACAGACAGAAAAGAGATATATTCACCACTACAACTTCCCAGCATACTCAGTTGGTGAAACAAAGCCATCTAGAGGACCTGGTCGTCGTGAAATCGGTCACGGTGCACTTGCTGAAAAAGCTCTTGTTCCAGTTCTTCCATCAGTTGACGAATTCCCATATGCAATTCGTGTAGTTTCAGAAGTTCTTTCATCAAATGGTTCAACTTCACAGGGCTCAATCTGTGGTTCAACTCTTGCTCTTATGGCAGCAGGTGTTCCAATTAAAGCTCCAGTTGCAGGTATTTCTTGTGGTCTTATCACAGGTGACGAAGGCGTTCACGGTGAATTTATGACAATGGTTGATATTCAGGGTCTTGAAGATTTCTATGGCGATATGGACTTTAAAGTTGCAGGTACAAAGAATGGTATCACAGCAATTCAGATGGACCTTAAAGTACATGGTCTTACACCTGAAATCATTAAAGAAGCATTTGCAAAAACACACAAAGCAAGAGATTATATCCTTGACGAAATTATGATTCCTTGCATCAGTGAGCCTCGTGCAGAGCTTTCAAAATATGCTCCAAAAATGCTTTCAACAGTAATTAATCCTGAAAAAATCGGTGATGTTATCGGCAAACAGGGTAAAGTTATTCAGAAGATTCAGGCTGACTGCGAAGTTAAGATTGACATTGAAGAAGATGGTCGCGTATTTATTTCAGGTATCGACATTGAAAATGCAAAACGCGCATTGACAATTGTTGAACTTATTGCAAAAGACCCAGAAATCGGTGCAATCTACAATGGTGTTGTAACTCGTCTTATGAGCTTTGGTGCTTTCGTTGAAATCGCACCAGGTAAAGAAGGTCTTGTTCACATCAGCCGTCTTGATGTTAAGCGTACAGAAAAAGTTGAAGACGTTGTTAACGTTGGTGACACAGTGCTTGTAAAAGTACTTGAAATTGACGACCAGGGCAGACTTAACCTTTCTCGTCGTGACGCTCTTATCGAAGTTAAAGGACTTGTTCCAGAAAACGACATTGAAGAAGAGCCAAAAAAGCGTGATAACAACCGTCGTTTCAACAGAAGAAGAAACAACGACTAATTAAATAGTATTTAAGGCTACTGCAAAACAGTAGCCTTATTTTTATACAAATTAGAGTTTGTCGAGTTCTTTAATTGATTTATTTTAACAAACACACCTTGTAGGGTCGGGACTCTGTGCCCGACCGCAAAACTTTAATAATCTACGGGCAGGCACTTAAGACCTGCCCCTACAAGAGTCCTTTTCTTTGTGAAACTTCTATAATTGCA
>JAZLBG010000120.1:0-2852 GCA_045613585.1 Candidatus Fimenecus sp.
TCTTAAACGATAGCATTTAAAGCATCGCTCACCACATTCACGACAATCTTCAAGTCCTTTTGCCATTTCGTAAAACTTTTCACTCTCGAAATCGCAATCAAGCATTTTGACAGGATATTTTGTTTCCATTTCACTAATTAAACGCTTTTGCTCTGCTTTTCGTTTTTCATATTCAGTTTCAGGGTATATATTAGGGTTATAATAAAGCACAGTTATATTGAAATACTGTGATAAATATTCAATGCAATAGCTACTGCAAGGCGCACAACAAGAATGGAGAAGAAGTGATGGCGCTTTATCCCCTAAATTTTCAATAATTTTATCAAGTTGTTTTTGATAGTTGATTTTTTGCATAACTTATACCTTTAAAAAAGGGCGATTCGTGAATCGCCCCTACATTTTAAATTTATTCTTCGTTGCGTTTGAAGAATCTGCGTTCTTCTGTTTCTTCCTTTTTCTCTTCAGGAAGAATTTCAACCTTGACTTTACCTATTCGACGCTCTTCAACATTCAAAACTGTGAATTTCACATTTTCAAATATTACTTCGTTCATTTCGCCATCCTGTGGCAAGAAACCGAGAACACTGATAATATATCCACCGATTGTGTCATAATCACCTTCAGGGAATGTCTTACCTGTACATTCTTCTACTTCTTCAATATCAGTAATACCGTCAACCTCAAAGGTTGTGTCATTGATGATTGAGATTTCTTCATCTTCCTGGTCATATTCGTCCTGAATATTACCAACGATGGATTCGAGCAAGTCTTCAAGAGTTACGATACCTGCAGTACCACCATATTCGTCAACGACAACTGCCATCTGAACTCGTTTTTCTGTCATTTCAGTAAACAATTCACCGCAGCGCTTTGTTTCGGGAACATAATATGCAGGTCGCATCATATCCTTAACTGTTTTTGACTTTGGAAGATTTGCACCTACATATTTAAGAAAGTCCTTAATATATACGATACCAATAATGTTATCAGGGTCTTCCTTGAAAACCGGAATTCTTGAAAATCCGTTTTCAATTGAAAGCTTTACTGCTTCACTCAAAGGCTCTTCTTCGTCAACACACACCATATCAGTACGGTGAGTCATAATATCAGCAACATCAATGTCGTCAAATTCAAAAATGTTATTAATCATTTCAATCTGGGTATCTTCAATAACACCTTTTTCACCGCCAACATCAACCATCATACGGATTTCTTCTTCCGTAACAACTTCTTCATCAGCATGAGGGTCAATACCCATAAGTCTTAAAACACCGTTTGTTGAAAGAGCCAAGAATTTAACAACAGGTTTTGTAATTTTAGCAACAAAAACGAGAATTGGCGCTGCCATAAATGCCATTTTTTCAGGCTTACTCATTGCTATTTTCTTTGGTACAAGCTCACCCAATACAAGTGAGAAATATGACATAACCAATGTGATTAAAACAGTTGAAAATCCGCTGATAATCCCAACAGGAATAACATCAACAACAGGTGTTTTTGAAATCACACTTGTAAGCATTTCTGCAAAAGACTGTGCAGCAGTAGCAGATGTCAAGAAACCTGCCAATGTAACACCAATCTGAATTGTTGAGAGAAATGAGCTTGTGTTTTCTGTAAGCTTTTTAATCTGTTTTGCCTTTTTGTTACCCTCCGAAGCCATTTTTTCAATTTTGTTGTCATTAAGGGTAACGATTGCCATTTCTGACATTGAAAAGAATGCATTGACAAAAATCAATGCAAAAAGGGTTACTATCTTAAAAATAATACTCCCTGGGTCTGTGTCCATTCGACATAACCATCCTTATAAAAAATATAGAGATATTTATAAAATATCAGTATGTATTGTATACCAAAATATACATATAGTCAAGTAGAACGATTTTCGTTGCTTTGATATTTATTATCTATTCAACCAAATAATGCAAAAAATGGCTGATTTTTTTGTGTAACTATGTGTTTTTTAGGGTTAAATCTATTTACTTTTTGCGACAAAAGTGATATTATTTATAATGTATGAATGGGCATATATTAATGTATTATGCTTTTGTACTTATTCAATATTCAATTCCATTAAGGAGGAAATAAAAATGGCAGAAAATAAGACACCCATAGTTCGTCAAAAGAAAACTATGGACGGTAATACTGCTGCTGCTCACGTATCTTATGCGTTTACAGAAGTAGCTGGTATTTACCCAATCACTCCATCTTCACCTATGGCTGACTACGTTGATCAGTGGTCTGCACAGGGTAGAAAGAACATTTTCGGCACACAGGTTAAAGTTGCTGAAATGCAGTCAGAAGCAGGTGCAGCAGGTACTGTTCACGGTTCTCTTGCAGCAGGTGCTCTCACAACAACTTATACAGCTTCTCAGGGTCTTCTTCTTATGATCCCTAACATGTACAAGATTGCTGGTGAACTCCTTCCTTCAGTTTTCCACGTATCAGCTCGTTGCGTAGCTTCACACGCTCTTAACATCTTCGGTGACCATTCAGACGTTTATGCTTGTCGTCAGACAGGTTTCGCAATGCTCGCTGAAACAAATACACAGGAAGTTATGGACCTTGGTGCTGTTGCTCACTTAGCAACAATCGAAAGCCGTGTTCCATTCCTCAACTTCTTCGATGGTTTCCGTACATCTCACGAAATCCAGAAAATCGATATCTGGGATTATGAAGACCTCAAAGAAATGTGCGATATGGATGCAGTTAAAGCATTCAGAAAGCACGCTCTTAACCCTGAAAGACCTGCTACTCGTGGTTCACACGAAAATGGTGATATCTTCTTCCAGCACAGAGAAGCTTGCAACTCATATTACGATGCTGCTCCTGCTATCGTTGAGAAGTATATGAAC
>JAZLBG010000121.1:0-43340 GCA_045613585.1 Candidatus Fimenecus sp.
TGTAACAGAATACACATATTCAAAACTTACATCTTGGGATGCGTGGACACAAGATGGCATTACATGGACAGCAACAGTTCCATTTAATGTAGATGCAAACTACACAGTAGATTTCACTTATACAGATATTGCAGGTCATAAAATTGAAAATGACTACAACGCTGAGTTTACTGTTGATAAGATTGCTCCTAACGATTTAACAATCGAATATCTTGAACCAACATTTGTTGAAAAAGTAATTGAATTTGTTACATTTAATTTCTACAATGCTCCTGTAAAAGTACAGATTTCTGCAACTGATGATATTGCAGGTGTATATCACTTTATGTATAGTTATGCAAAGAGTGAAGGCGTAAGCGAAGTTAATGCTGAATTAATTAATGAAGCAATTACAAATGCTGATATTGTTTATGATGGAAACAAAGCAACAGCAACATTCACAATTCCGAAAGAAGCGTTGAACGAAAAAAATCAGTTTAGAGGAAATGTTGAATTTACTGCTTATGACCGTTCAGAAAACAATGCTAACACTAAAGACGATACTGTTGTTGTAGTTGATTCAATTGCTCCAAATGTTGATATCACATATACACCAAACAGTGATAAGACAAGCGTACATTATACAAATAGCAAGTATAATGATGTAGAAAGCTTTGATAAAGCAACACAAGCATATTATAATGGTAATGTAACAGCAAAGATTACTATCAATGAAGCAAACTTCTTTGAAGGCATTAAGTCTGGCGAAGACATTATTCATGAAATCGGTATTCTTCTTACAAAGACTGATAATGATGGTGTTGTTACTAAATATGAGTTCTTACCACAAGGTTCAGCTCAAATGTTTGCAAATGAAACAGCAAATACTAAAGATATTGTTTGGACAACAGATGGCGATATCCACACATTCGAAATAAATTATAAAGATAATGCGGATTACCAATTAACTGTTAAGTATGTTGATTTCTCAACTAATGAGGCAGATATTAAATCAAACGATGGTAAGGTTGACGTTGAGCTTTATAATTCAAAGATAATTACAGTTGACAAGATTAATCCTGTAATTAACGTGGAATATAGCAATACAGATGTTAAGAACACAATTGATGGTAGAGATTACTTTGATTATAAACAAATGGCGACAATCACAGTAACAGAGCATAACTTCCGCGCAAATGATATCGTAGCTGAAGTAGTTGCTAAAGATGTAATTGATGAAGATGTTGAAGTTGCTGATTATGCAAAGTATCTTTCAAATAGAAGTAATTGGAAACATTATGACTCAGAAGGTAACGAAGTAGAGAATTTTGTTGATGGCAATATACACGTGGCAACAATTACTTATACAAAAGATGCAAACTATATGTTTGATATTGCATATACTGACCTTGCTAATCGTGATGCTGAAGATTATGCTGCAGATTATTTCACAGTTGATAAAACTGCACCAACAAATCTTACTGTTTCATATAGCATTCCAAAACTTTGGCAGACAATTCTTGAAGATATCACATTTGGTTTCTATAATGCTAAAATGACTGTTACAATTACAGCTGATGATATTACTTCAAGCATCTATCATTTCAGATATAGTTACACAAAGAATGAAGATGTAAGTGATGTAAATGCAGAACTTATTGATGCTGCAATTAAAAATGCTAATATTACTTATAATGGTAAGACAGCTACAGCAACATTTGATATTCCAAAACTTGTGCTTAAAGACGATAATCAGTTTAACGGTACAGTTAACTTCACTGCATTTGACCGTGCAGAAAACAGTACAGATAAAGCAGATGAAGCACAGATTATTGTTGATAATATTAAGCCAACATCAAAGGTTACATTTAATGAACCTGTTCAAAAAGTAAATAATATTTCATATTATGCAGGTGAGATTAACTCAACAATTGTAATTAATGAAGCTAACTTCTATAGTGAAGATGTTAAGGTTTCTGTAACAAAAGATGGCAAGAACTATCCTGTAAAAGTTGATTGGATTGATGAAACATTTGATATTCATACAGGTACATTTACTTTAACAGAAGATGGTGACTATTTCATTAATATTAAATACGCAGACCGTTCAACAAATGAAATGGATTCTTTTGAGTCTAATCGTTTGACAATTGATACAAAAGCACCAACTGTTAATGTATCTAATGTTAAGAACAATTCTGCAAATAAAGATGAAACATATGGTTTCACTCTTACTGCAAATGATATAAATATTGATGCAAAATCAATCAAACCTGTATTTACTGCTGTAATTCGTAATGATGATGGCAGTTATGCTACAAAGGCTGTTTCATTGGGTGATATGAGAACTGTTGAAGCAGGCAAAACATATTCATTTACAGTTAACAATCTTAAAGAAGATGCTATATATTCACTTGTTTGCACATTGAAAGATATGTCAGGTAATGAATATTCTAAGATTGTTCTTGGTGATGGTAAGGAATATGATGAGGTACGCTTCTCAGTTAACCGTGAAGGTTCAACTTTTGCAGCTAACGAATCAACAGAAAAGCTCATTAATCAATATTATGTTCAAAGTGTAGATAACGATGTTGTTATTGAAGAAATAAATGTTGACCCAGTTGAAAAATACAGTGTTAAACTCAATGGTAAAGTTCTTACAGAAAATAAAGATTACACAACATCTATTACTAATAATAAAGGTGAGTGGAGTAAGCGCACTTATGTTATTAATAAATCACTTTTTGAAAATGAAGGTGAATATAACATAATTGTTGAATCAACTGACAAAACAGATACAACTGCATTTAGTGATATTAAGAGTCTTAAAGTTGCATTTGTTGTTGATAAAACAGTTCCTGTTTTAACTATCAGTGGTCTTGAAACTAAAGGTAAATATCAGACAGAAGAACAAACTGTAACTGTAATGCCTACAGATGATGGTGGTAAGTTAAATAGCATTAAAATTATTTTGATGGATGAAGATGGCAAAGAAGTTGATATATTAGTTGAAATGGCTGGTGAAGAACTTCTTAAATACTTAGAGGCAAATGATGGCAAAATTACATTTAAGATTCCTCAGGTAGTTTTACATCAAGTAAGAATCATTTGTAATGATTGTGCTATTGATAATAACGGAAAAACAAATACATATGATGAAACTTTCGAAAGAGTAACAGTTTCACCAAGTGGATGGGTTCTTTTCAAGTCTGATAAACCATTGTTCTATGGTTCTATTGCTGGTGCAGTAGGTCTTACAACACTTATAATTCTTTTAATTGCTAAAAAACGCAAGAAAAAAGAAGATAAGTAACAAAAATAATCCCTCCAAGTGAAAACTTGGGGGGGAAGATTATAAAAGGAGAAATTATTATGATATTATGTCCAAATTGTCAAAATCAAATGGAAGATAATGCAGTATTCTGCGCGAATTGTGGAGCAAATCTTGCTTCAGAACAGCAACCACCAATGTATGGAAATGTTCCTCCATATCAGGCAAATCAGTATCAGCCTGCATATGACCCTTATGACCATACTGCAGAGTTCGATGCAAAAGATGTTTCAGATAACAAAGTTATTTCAATGTTAGTTTATTTAATGGGTGCAATAGGTATTTTCCTTGCATTATTAGCAAGTAATACTTCTCCATATGTAGCATTCCATGTAAGACAAGCTCTTAAAATCTTAGTTGTTCAGATTCTTGGTGCATTGTGTGCAATGCTTCTTTGCTGGACAGTTATTGTTCCTTTTGCATATGGTATTTTAATGTTTGCTCTTGCTGTTATTAAAATTATATGCTTTTTCCAGATTTGTTCAGGACAAGCAAAAGAACCAGCAATTATTCGTAATTTAAAGTTTTTAAGATAAAGAATGAGATTGTTTGAATTGTACTAATTGTGGAGCTCAACAATCTGATAAATGAAAGTTTTAATTATTACGGGTAAAAGATTTTTTTAATTGAATAAAGGATACATAGGTAATAGGATGGTAATGCGATTTAAAATCGTATTACCTCCTTGCTTTTTAATAGTTTTAATTGACAAAACTTGTAAAATATCGTAATATATTCCTAGTTTTTCACAGGATGTGCATTATGAAGAAAAGAGTTTTTTACACAGAAATTTCATATATTTTAGGGCTTGTAATAATGGCGTTTGCAGCTGCATTTACCGAAAAAGCAGATTTTGGTATGTCAATGGTTGTTGCCCCTGCATACATATTGCATCTTAAAGTGTCAGAATTTTTGCCTTGGTTTACATTTGGCGTTGCAGAGTATGTTTTTCAAGGTCTTTTAATCATTATAACTGTTTTAATTATGCGAAAATTCAAGATTTCATATCTTTTCTCATTTGTAACAGCAGTAATCTATGGTACACTCCTTGATGGTGCTATGACACTTATTTCAACACTTCCGGAAAATACCTTTGCAATACGCTTTTTATGGTATGTTCTTGGTACAGTTTTCTGCTCTTTTGCAGTGTCACTTTTCTTTCATACATACATTTCGCCAGAAGCATATGAGTTAATTGTTAAAGAAGTTGCACAGAAATTCAACTTCAATATAAATAAAGTTAAAACATCTTATGACTGCATAAGTGTAGTGCTTGGAGTTATTATGTCTTTCGCATTTTTTGGATTTGGTGTGTTCAAAGGCGTAGGACTTGGTACAATCTTCTGTGCTTTAATCAATGGATTTTTAATAGGCAGATTTTCAAATCTTCTTGAAAAACATTTCGATTTTAAAAACAAATTTAAAATACAAAAATATTTTGAATAAAGGGATTTTTTATGGAAAAAGTTAAAATTAAAAAAGATAGCAAAATTTTATTTATTGGTGACAGTATAAGTGACCCAAAATTTAATTTTCAGTTTGCTCATAAAATAAAGGGTAGAAATATTTATGCCTTACAGCTTAAAAAGAGATTAAAAGCATACAGTAAAGATATTAAGGTAGATATTAAAGGTATTGCAAGTAACCGCACATATCATGTTTATGACCGCCTTACAAAAGACTGCATAAGCTTAAAGCCTGATGTTATAATTATGCTCATTGGCGTTAATGATGCTTGGGAAAATTATGTGCCAGAAGATTATCCACCACTTCTTCGCCCTGCAGAGCCTCATATTCGTGAGATTTACAGAAGATTAAGAATGGAGTTGCCTGACACTCAAATTCTCTATTTAATGCCATTTATGATTGATGCTGTTGAAGAAAAATTACCATTCCATAAAACTCTTGACGAATACCGCGAATTACTTAAAAATGTGGCACTGGAAAATGGTGCAAGCGTAGTTGATTTGCAAGAAGCTTTTTATGAGGCACAAAAAACTACTGCACCAAAAGACCTTGCAATTGATGGCATTCACCCTACAAACCTTGGCCACAAGGTTATGGCAGATGCAGTTTATAAAATGCTCGAATTTTGTTAATAAAAAATCCCTTTGGACTACTCCAAAGGGATTTTTTATCTATTTATGTAATTGTTCCACAAATGTTATAGTTTGTTGCACCATATGCGCCATATCTTTCACAGAAATATTCCCATCCTGGGTCTTTGCTGTTAGTGCCTGTTTCCATGCAATACCATCTACCAGCAACTTTAATTTCACCCCAGAAATGTCCAGCATTCTGATGACGATAACCTTGAATTAATCGTGCTTCAAATCCAAGATTGTTAAGACATTCAACTAATGCAGCATTATATTGCAAGCATTGTCCTGTCTTTTTCTCAAAAATACACTTTACATAACTGTATTTTGATGAAGTAGTATAACTTGTATCATAAGTGTTATTGTAATGAATCCATTTTTGAATATACATTGCCTTTTCAGTTTTTGTCATTCCACTCTGAAAATGAAGTTTGGCAAAATCACTCATAATTTTTTTATCTTCTGCTGAAATGGTTTCTGTCCAAGCAACTTTTGGTTTTTCACCTCTGTAACTTACAACACTATATGATGTTTTAGCTTTATCTGATGCAGCATTTCTCATAAGAGAATAGGGTGATTCACTGCTCACTGCAGGATATGAGCCTAAATACTCTAATTTACCTTTAACTGTTTTGTATGCTTCAATGTAAATAATATACATATATTTTTCAGTATTAGTTCCTGAAATAGTAAAGCTTTTTGATTCACCTTTTTGTTTAGTCGTAATTTTTCTGGATTTGTAATAATCATAACTACCATCTTCATCATATTTGTAAATATCAGCAAAAACTTTATATGTTGTTGCCTTTGGATAAGTGGTCCAGTTAATTTTTATTTCTTTTTTTGTAGTAGAAAGAATAAGATAAGGTTCTACTGTAATTTCTGCAATTTTTGAATAGCCTCTTTTTGAGCCTCTGTAAGGAATAACTTGGTAATAATATTTTTTACCTATTGATTTATCTGTTGTGTCAAAAAAATCGTATATATAATCGTTACCATTAATACAGAAATAACCTTGTTTAGAAAGTGTTCCTAATTTTGTATAAGATGATTCGTCTTCCGCTTTTCTGTAAACAATAAAGCCTGTCACAGATGATAGTTGAGATTTTGGATAAGACCATTCAACAATAACACGATTTCTATCACCGCGACTAACATAAGGTGTAACTCTTCGCATAGGGTTAAGTTTCTTTTCATTAGATGTTGTTTTAGTCTTACCATCAACACCTACAATCTTGTAATAATAAGTGCTTTCTGTTTCAAGTTCTTTATCGGTATATGATTTTGATGTTACCTTAGTTATTTTTTTGTATGAGCCATTGTCTTTTGCACGATAAACAAGATAATAATCATAATTGTATTTTGTGCTCCAGTAGATTTTTACAGATGTTTTGCTTACACCATAGCCGTAAAGTTGAATTGCTTTGCTTGTGCTTGAAGCTGCTAATGCTGTTATAGGTGCAAATTCACAGAACAAAAGAACAACTAAAAGAAAAATACTAAATACTTTAGAAATTTTGTTTTTCAAAAAAATTCCTCCTCAAAATTCCACTTTTATATCTATTAATTTGAATTATAAACCATTTTTTTCTAAAATACAACATAATAATGCAGTTGAAATTTTTATATTGATATAGTATAATTAATTAGATAACATGGAAAGGAATATTATATTATGTATGATTATTTAATAGTAGGCGCTGGGTTATACGGGGCCGTATTTGCTCACGAACTTACAAAACAAGGTAAAAAGTGCCTTGTTATTGATAGAAGAGACCATATTGCAGGTAATATTTATACTGAAAATGTATCTGGAATTAATGTTCACAAATATGGTGCTCACATTTTCCATACAAGTGATAAAGAAGTTTGGGATTATGTAAATCAATTTACAGAATTTAATAACTATATAAATAGCCCTATTGCTGTTTATAAAGATGAACTTTACAACTTGCCTTTTAATATGAATACTTTCTCAAAAATGTGGGGTATTCGTACTCCGGCAGAGGCAAAGGCTAAAATTGCAGAGCAGGTTGCAGAATTAAACATTACAGAGCCTAAAAACCTTGAAGAACAAGCTTTAAGCCTTGTGGGTACTGATATCTATACAAAGCTTATAAAAGGCTATACAGAGAAGCAGTGGGGCCGTGATTGTAAAGATTTACCATCGTTTATTATTAAGCGTCTTCCTTGTCGCTTTATTTATGATAACAACTATTTCAATGACCGTTATCAGGGTATTCCAATCGGCGGTTATACTGCAATGGTTGAGAAAATGCTTGAGGGTGTAGAAGTTCGTCTTAATACTGATTATTTTGAACTTATCAAAGCAGAACCTGATATTGCAAAAACAATAGTATATACAGGTTGTATTGATGAATTCTTTGCTTACAAACTCGGTACTTTGCAATATCGTAGTGTGCATTTTGAAACTGAAGAATTAGATATGGAAGATTATCAGGGTAACGCTGTTGTAAATTATACAGAACGAGAAGTTCCTTATACAAGAGTTATTGAGCATAAACACTTTGAATATGGCAAACAGCCAACAACAATTATCAGTCGTGAATATTCGGCTGAATGGAAACTTGGTATGGAGCCTTATTATCCTGTTAATGATGATGAAAACGCTAAGTTGTATGCAGAATACAAAAAACTTGCTGATGAGCAGGGGAATATCATTTTCGGTGGAAGACTTGGTCAGTATCGTTATTATGATATGGATAAAGTTATTCGTGCCGCTCTTGATGATTTGAAAACATTATAATCGCTCAAAATATTAAGGACTCATCTTAATTGATGAGTCCTTTTTTGTTGTATTAAATTATAAACAATACTTTTCAACAAGGTCTGCAACATATTTTGAAGCGTTGCCATTGTCATAAGACCCTGCATCTTTAAGATGCTCGTCAACTTTTTGTTTAAAGTCGTCCTGGTCAAATTCTTTAATTTTTTCAACTAATTCTTCATTTGATGCAGCAATAGGATAAGGCCATTTTTCAATTGGATATGCAAATGAACGCTCATTTTGTACATAACTTTCAATATCTGTTGCATATACAAATGTAGGCTTTCTTGTAAGTGAGAAGTCATAAAGGCAAGAAGAATAGTCACTTATAAGCACATCAGAGGCACACATAAGCTCTTGCATATCATGATAACCAGATGCATTAATAACGCCTGCATAAGTCTGTTTGCCCTTAACAAAGTTGTGATTTCTGAAAAGAATTACCCATTCGCCACCAAAACGTTCTGACAAAGCATCACAAATCATTTTGAAATCCATGCCAAAAGTATTTGATTTCATACCAAGGCGGAATGTAGGTGCAAAAATTGCAATCTTTTTACCATCATCAATGTTGTAGAATTCCCTTACTTTCTTGCAAACTTCTGTCTGGTCTTCAAAGAAAGCGTCATTTCTTGGAAGTCCACTTGGAACAAATGCTTTTTCATCATAATAGAAGGATTTTGAAGTGTCTTTTGTGAAAAATTCACTACCAGAAAGGAAAAAGTCAGGCTGAATATTTTTCATTTTGAAAATCTTTTCTGCATAAGGGCTCATAGGAGCAAGGTAATCGATACCAATATGCTTATAGTTGATAGCACCATGCCATGTATTAAGCCATTTCTGATTCCAACGGTGTGTTGCCCATGATGGAAAAGCATCATTAGTAATAAAGAAACGAGTACGAACATATTTAAGCATCTGTTCTTTTGTGTTACTCTTAATTACTTTAACACCAAGGTCACTTATTTCCTGACAAGTTTCAGGGTGCATTGTCGCCCAGATTATTTCAAGTTTATCACCATAAAGTTCAACGAGTTTCTTAACAACATATTTAGGATTGCATGTAAAACCATTACGGTCGTGAATATAAACCATTACACGATTTTTCTTTACTGGTAACCAGAATAAGAAGAATTGGATAATGTGCATAACGCGTGCTACGAACAATTCTTTTTTCTGACTCTTGTTGTTTTTAGGTCTTACAGGCTTGTCAAGACCTGATGAAACAGATTCTGCTTCACCTGGGGTGAAGAGATATTCATTCCAGAATTTAAGGTTAATAAGCTCGTCATAACGGTCACGATATTCCTGAGTAACTCTCTTGTAATCAGATTTAATCATTTTTACAGTTTCACGATACATTTTATAAATATATTTTAATGCACGGAAATCACGTTTTGTTACAAAAGCTGTATTAGAAATTTCTTCATAGTTAATAACCTTGCCGGCTCTGTAGAAGTGAGTGTGTGAAGGCTGATATGCAGGAACAACAACTGTTTTATTAGCAGGAAGAAGATGTCCGTTTAATGTATATTTTCTTACAATTTTCTGTTTTCTGTTAAGAACTTCAGGTTTTACATTTTTCTCATACATGCCATGAGTGAATACAACATCAAGATTTTCAAGAGGCTCTTTTTTATAGCCTAATTTCATAATTTCGCTGTTAAGTTTCTCAGCGTCTTGACTCTTAAGCCAGTCAATTCCCTTAAGATAGTGCTGAACACCTAAAAGGCTTAATTCAGCATCTTTATAACGATATCTTAAAGCAAAACCAAGAACTCTTTTCTTAACTTCAGCAATAAGACGGTCTGCAGTGAAACTGAGTCTGTGTCTTGAGTTCATGATGCACATATTTCTGAAATAATAGTATTCAAGATATGATGCACTCTTGTACTCAAAAGGCTCGTGCCATACGCAAATACCATTAAGTGTAACAAACTTTGAACCTGTACGAAGACCATATTCAATATCGTCACGCTTAATGAAAATAGGAAGTGGAAGATTACTGTCGTTTACAACATCAATTGGCATACAGCAATACCACCAACTAAGATAGTTTACGCTGTCTTCAATTTCATTTTTGATAAGGAAATTAATTTGTTCAAGATTATAATTATATTTAACAGGGTGATGTGTAGCAATGTCCCAATGGTCAGCAGCTTCACTCTGAATATGAGGAGCGTCAATTTTAAGCATATGACCGCCAACAAAAATATCTTTATGCTCAGGCTTAACAAGACGAAGCATTGCATATGTGCGAAGAAGTGAGTCAGGATTAAGACGAATATCATCATCCATAAGCAAAGCGTGAGTAATGCCTTTTTCTTCACTGACATTTTTGATTTCAATAAGTGAGCGTGTAAAACCACCAGCACCACCAAGGTTTCTGTTAGGGAAGATATGAATTTTATCACTATTAAGGTCTTCACTTAAAGTCTGGCTGTTATCACTAATGAATACTTCAAGGTGACCATACATTGGTGATTCAGGATTTTCAAGAATATATTTATTAAAAACATCAATGTTGTGTGAAACATATTCTTCTCTTCTAAATGTGCAAATACCAATAGCAATATTAACTTCAGGAAGAGTGCTCTCATCAACATCTGTTTCGTATGCACCGCCATAATATTCTGCATTATCAGATAATGCTTTTACTTGAAAATAATAAATACCGTATTTATTATTTTCATCAATATCAAGCACTGCATCCTGTTTTTCTTCAAAATTAACGTATTTTTCGGCAATTATAACATCTTTAATAACATCATTCATTTTATATGCATAACGCACATGAATTGAAAATTTACCTTTTAACGAAAGACGAAGTTTAAGATTGTTTAATGTAGTATATTTATTCCATTTGCCTATAGAAAAACTGTTGAAATATGTGTGTGTGCTTAAGGTGGCACCTTTAGACACAGCACAATACTGTTCTTCCATAAAAATATCTACACCTTCACCCTTGTAAAACATGGCTGGACGAGAACATATTTCTGTATCAGGAAATAATAATTTTTGTAATAACATCTATTTATTCACCCCAATGAGATTATTATTTATCTTTAAGTTCTTTTTTGATTTGTGTTGTAGAAATTTCAGGAGTTCTTGGCAAGTAAACAACATCACAATAGTCTTTTAAGAAGTCGAATTTACCTTCCCAGTCATCACCCATAACAAAAGTATCAATACAATACTTCTGAACATCAGTGATTTTTTGCTCCCAGTTTTCTTCAGGTACAACAAGGTCAACATAACGTATTGCTTCTAATATGCTCTTTCTTTCTTCATAAGTAAAGTAACATTTTTTCTGTTTCTGTACCCAGTTGAATTCATCAGTAGAAACAACAACAACCAAGTAATCTCCTAAAGCTTTAGCTCGACGAAGAAGATTAATGTGACCGTAATGCAATAAGTCAAATGTACCGTAAGTAATTACTCTTTTCATAATTTTTCTCCTATTTAGTATATTTTTATTGAAATTATTCTTTTAGCGTTGATTTCATTTCTTTCATATATGCAGAGCAAACAGTCTTCACATCGCCCTGCATTCTTTCCACACCCTTGTCAATCCAAAGAGCATGGTCGCAAAGTCTTAAAACTTCTTTAATGTTATGCGATACATATAAAAGGGTTGTACCATCACTTAATAATTCTTTCATACGTTTTTGACATTTCTGTTTAAACTGATAATCACCAACAGAAAGTATTTCGTCAACAATAAGAATGTCTGGTTTAACCATTGTTGCAACAGAAAAACCCAATCGGGCGCGCATACCTGATGAAAAGTTCTTAAGAGGGGAGTCAATAAATTTGTGAATATCTGCAAAATCCACAATTTCATCAAAATATTCTTGCATAAACTTTTCTGAGTGACCAAGTACACAACCGTTTAGAAATATATTTTCACGGGCTGTAAGTTCAGGGTCAAAACCTGCGCCAAGTTCAATAAGTGGTGCAACGTTTCCATTCACGGTAACTTTTCCCTTATAAGGTGTTAAAATACCACTAATAGTTTTTAACAAAGTTGATTTACCTGAACCATTTGTACCAATAAGACCCCATGCTTCACCGGCATAAACTTTAAAACTTACATCTTGTACCGCTAAGAATTCCTGATAGGTAAGTTCTTTTCTTATCAGTTTAACAAAATATTCTTTAAGATTATCTACTTTTTGATTAGATAGATTAAAGCGGATGGTAACATGGTCTACATCAATCATTATCTGTTTATCATCCATAACAATTCTCCTAAATATATAAAATAAACTTATCTTCTGATTTGCGGAAACTCTTAATTCCTATGAAAAGTACTAGCAACGCTGTAATAGAACCAGCAAGAAGCAACTTCCATCTAATTGGACGACAGTAGTAGAATAAATCTCTGAATTGCTCAACGTAGAAATACATAGGATTGAGATGAGTGACAATCCATTTAAGCCAATCTGGAAGTAAATCTATAGGGTATAGAATTGGTGTAGCATACATCCATGCAGTTGTAACCGCATTGTAGATGTACTGCATATCTCTAAAGAATACGTGCGCTTGACTTAAGAATAACCCAAGTCCAATGTTGAAAATATAAAGTTGAACAATTACAACAGGAAATAAAAGAATCCACCATGAGAACGTAGCTTTTGTTGCTATCATAACTATCAATAATGCACCGAGGGACAGCACAAAATCAATAAATCCACTGGTTATTTTTGCAACTGTGAAAATATATTTTGGCAAATAAGTCTTTTTAAGCAGTGAAGCGTTTCCTGTAATTGAAAAAATAGCCTGATGAGTGGAGTTGCTCATGAAGTTGTATAACAACTGACCGCAGAATAAGTATACAGGGAAATTATCTATATTACGTTTGAACATTGTTGAAAAAACAACTGTAAGTACAATCATAATCAACAATGGATTAAGTATGCTCCATACATAACCCAAAAAACTACGACGATATTTTTTCTTAAGGTCACGTACAACCAGTTGTTTTATTAAGTCTCTGTAATGCCAGATTTCTAATAAATTTCCTTTTCTTTTTTTACTATTCATAAAAATCTCCTAATTAAAATCATGAGTACCTTTTAGTTTTCGGTATATCTTTGATGAAAGAAGTTTTTCAAAAGTTTTACTGTTAATGTGAATAATATTCATTATTCTAAAAATTTTATATTGTTTAAAAGCAAGGTCGAAAACCAGTGGCATTTCAGCTTTGAAAAGTTCCATTATAGTGTCTGCAAGTTTTCTGCCTTGTTTTTTGTTTTTTTCTACCAAAAGCACAGTTGAAATGTAACTTAAAAGTAAGATTTTTGCTTTATAGCATACAAATTTTTCAACTGAACAATTTTCATTGGCAAGTTTTTTGTATTGCTCAATAAAACGATTAAGAACAGCCTCAGTGTGAGAAAGACGCTTCAACTGATTTTCTTCTGAAACGCTTTGAGAAACATCACCAATTCTGTAGTCATATATGAACATATCAAAAGCTTCAACTGAATTGGCAAAACAACAAGGAAAAGTCGAATACTCGTGGTCTTCATAAAAAACTTTTTCTAATAATTTATAATTGTGTTTGTGATAAAATTCTGTGTTGTAAGTAATACCATGAAAAGTTAAACTGCGGTCAAAATTGCCAAAATTATCAACAACATAATCGAAAGAAAGGGGAGAGTAGAATTTTTCAGGATAACTTTTCCATTTTTTTACTTCGCCCGTACTTTCATTGATTGTGTAGTGATGAGTTAAAATCACATCACTGTTACAATTTTTCAAGTAGTTAACAAATAAAGTTAAATTTTCAGTTTCAACCCAGTCATCTGCATCAATAACTTTTAAATATTTGCCTGTTGCCGCAGCACAACCTGTATTTAAAGCACCACCGTGCCCCTTGTTTTCTTGCGAAATAAGTTTGACAGTTTCAGGGTGTTTTTCACAATATGCTGATGCAATTTCCGCAGTGCTATCGGTTGAGCCATCATTTACAACAATAATTTCAATATCGTTGAGTATGTCTTTTGAAAGCAGAGAGCCCAAACATTTATCAAGATATTTCTGAGAATTATAAGCTGGTATAACAAAAGATAAAACCTTCATAAATGTTTCCTTTCTCTGATTATTTCTTCAGTATTTTTGCTTGTTTGCCGATTTTGTTTTCTGCCATTCCCTTGAAAATAGCTTTAAGGGCTTTAAATGGAGAAATTTGTGCAGAATACTCATTCCGTTTTCTTAAAATGTAATAAAAAGCATAAAGAGAAGCAAGGGGAAGTCCTAAAATATATCTTGTTGTAGCACCACGGTCAATAAAGAATTGTTCAGTAAAACCTTTAAACCAAGTGGATTGAGTTTGACCAACACTTGCAATTTCAATAGGGTAGTAATATATTTTAAGTCCCGATTTTTCACAGTCTGTCAAAAATTTAAGTTCTTCTTCTGCACCGTTGCCAGTACCTGCACCAAGAAGTTCATCAAAACTCACGCCATTTTTAATAAGGCTTTCACGCTTGAATGAAATCTGCCATGAACTTATTTGCATGGTCTGAGGAAATCTCAACTGTTTTATTTCATCGCCAAATCTTGTCGGACGGTCAACCATTTTGAAAATGATTACATCTGCTAAAGGGATTTCTTTGTATGCATTAAGAATTTTTTCTATATAATCTGCAACAAAAACTTCATCATCATCACAGAGCATACCAACATCAGCAGTCGATTTTTTTATAGCCATATTACGACTTTTTGTAAGCCCACGCTCAGTAGTTGAATAAACCTTTGCAACACCATTAAGAGTTTGGTATTCCTGATAATTTTCTTCGTCACATTGGTTTATTATTATAGCGTCACCTGTAATACGTGATTTTTCTATTATTTTTCCGTCGTTTTGAAACATGCAAGACAAAAGAATTTCAAGTTTCATTTTAATCTCCGTTAAACAGATATTTTTTTATTCCGTTAAACATATAACTGCAAAAACAAATAATGGATTTTGGTAAACTAAATCCCATATATCTATAAACTTTAAAAGTCATTTTTGCAGAATGTAATTTATTCCCAGATTTACCAGTTGCGCTTAAACGATATTTAAGTAAGGGCTCATTTATGGCGCATGCGCGACCATATTTCTGCAACACCTCAAGCCACATAATGTAGTCTTCGTGACTGTCTTCGTGGTGCATAGGGAATTCAAGTGCAACATCACGCTTAATAACAACTGATGAACAGTTAATGCTGTTGTGAGTTAAAAGGTCGCGATAGGTAATTTCTTCTTTAACTGGAATTATACGACCAGTTTCTTTACCATCAGGTGTAATTAATTCACGTGCAGTGGCACAAAGAACAGTATTACTTTGATTAAGTACTTTAAACTGTTTCTCAAGTTTGCCAGATACCCAATAATCGTCAGCATCAAGAAATGCCACATACTCACCCTTGGCAAGTTTTACACCTTTGTTTCGTGTTTTTGCAACGCCCATATTTTGCTCATTTTTAATATAGCGTATATTTTCATAGTCGTTATATTTTTCCATAACACTGTCAAGAGCGTCGGGGGAGCAGTCGTTGATTACCAGTATTTCCAATGGTATATTCTGTTGTAACGCAGAGTCAATAGCGCTTGAAATGTATTCTGCGCAATTATATGCAGGAATTATAACTGAAACCAACAAATCGTTCATTTTACGCTCCAATCATTTAGTGTTACTGTTTTCAAGATTATCAAGATTTTCCTGAGTTGCAGCAGTTATCTGCCAATCTTCAATACCCTCAGTATTTTCTTTGTTAAACAAAATCTTGAAAGTGAGCATCATAAGTTTAAAGTCAAGGAAGATTGAATAATTTTCAATGTATTCAAGGTCCAACTTTAATTTGTCATAAGGAGTTGTATTGTATTTGCCATAAACTTGAGCAAAACCTGTAAGACCAGCCTTAACTTTAAGTCTGAAATCGAATTCAGGCACGATTTGAGTGTATTGTTTTGCGATTTCAGGACATTCAGGACGAGGCCCAACAAAAGACATATCACCTTTAAGAATGTTAAACAACTGAGGAAGTTCGTCAAGGTGACAAGTTCTTAAGAATTTACCAACAGGAGTAACGCGGTCATCATCTTTTCTTGTAAGATGATGTTCGTCATTTTCTTTTTCTACGCGCATACTTCTAAATTTGTAAACTTCAAAAATTTTACCGTTTATAGTCAATCTATCTTGCTTGAAAATAACAGGGCCACCATCGTGAACTTTGATTAATATTGCAAAAACAAGCATTAAAGGTGAAGATATTACAATAGCAATAATTGAACAGATAATATCAAAAGCGCGTTTTGCAATTTGTTGTTCAAGGTTAAGTCCTTTATTTCTTGCTAACAACACAGCTGTATCAAACAAGTTAATCTCTTTTGTTGCCCTAATCATAATGTCAGAAATTTTAGGGACCATATAACATCTGATATTGTTTGCGAAACAATATTTAAGAAAAATATTTCTTATTTCTGCAGGAATATCTGCAAGCATAACGTTGTTGAATTTAAGAATTTTTTCTTTTATGTAGTCAATGTCTTCATCAATTGAAATTGTTTCTTGAATATTATATTTATCTGAACGAGTAGAAAATTTACGAATAATGTTATCAGGATTATATTTTCCGTAAATAACAAGAATATCTCTTGGTGGAAAAAATTTCACATAAAACCATCTTGTGAAAAGAACAAAAACAACAATTACCCCGATTTGCACGAAGGTCATATCAATTATTGGTTTAAGGTTTGAAAGAAATGCCCAACGACCAATAAGTGAAAGCTGCAAATATGTAATTCCGTTTGCAAAAACTATTGCAATAATCTGCGAACAAAGCATTTCAAAGGTTCTTAATTGACTTATTCTAAAACCACCATATATGTTATAAAAGAAAAATACAAACAAAGCGTATAAGCCGATAACAATAATGTTACCACGAACAAAATAGTTTGAACCTATATGTTCATAAGAGGTGAACCAAGTGTATGCAAAAATACCCGTTTCAATAGATACAATAAGTGCAGAAAGAAAAACTAAAAATACTCTTTTAATACGTTCTTTTTTCATCACGAGTTCCTCTCAAATCCGTTAAATTACTGAAAAAATTCAGTTACAACAATTATAGCATACAAAATAATACTTTTCAATAGATAAATAGCCAAAATCCGCTAAAATCCGCTATTTACCACAAATGGCAGAAATGTTGAAAAATAAAGTGAATTGGTGATTAAAAAGTGTTAATAATATTTGCATTTAAGTGAGTGATATGATATACTGAAATAAAAAGTTAACAGGGGACTTTTATGAAAAAAATTATAGCAATGACCCTTATTGTAGTTATGCTTTTTTCACTGTTCGGTTGTACTGCCGATAATTTGAATTTTTCCAAGGCTCAGCCCTTGAATGAAATGCTGGAGGATGTCAGTATGAAAAATGTTACACTTCTTGACTCTTATGAGCAAAATGCATTTGGCCTTGAAGTAAAATATCTTAAATCTCTTGATGCAAAAAAACTTTTAAAGGGCTTTTGCGAAATTTCAGGAGTAGAGCTTGATGCTACAAAATATGGTGGATGGGAAACATCTGCAATTCAAGGGCATACATTAGGACATTATCTTACTGCTGTGTCACAAGCTTATGCATCATCAGGCGACAACAGTCTTAAAGAAATCACGGATTATATGGTATCAATTCTTTCAAAATGTCAAGCAGAAAACGGTTATCTTGCTGCAATTCCCGAAAGCCATTATGAGCAGATTGAAAACGGCAACACTTCTGGCACTTGGGTGCCTTGGTATTCAATGCACAAAATCCTTGCAGGACTCGTAGATGTTTATGCACTTACCAATAACGAGCAAGCGTTAATAGTTGCATCAAATCTTGGTGATTGGGTATATAGCCACACTTCAAAATGGACACCTGAAATGCAGGCAACTGTTTTAAATGTTGAATATGGCGGAATGAATGATTGTCTTTATGAACTTTATAAACATACAAAAAATGAAAATCACTTGTCAGCAGCTCATAGCTTTGATGAAATCACACTTTTCGAACCGCTTTATAATGGTGAAGATATTCTTAACGGAAAACATGCAAACACAACAATTCCAAAGATTATTGGTGCATTAAACCGCTATAGGGTAACAGGAGAGGAGTATTATCTTCAGGTTGCGGCAAATTTTTGGGAAATCGTTACAAAAAATCATACATATATCACAGGCGGTAACAGTGAATGGGAACATTTTGGTGAGTCAAAAATCCTTGATGCAGAGCGTACAAACTGCAACTGTGAAACATGTAACACATACAATATGCTTAAACTTAGCCGTGAACTTTTTAAGATTACTGGTGACACAAAGTATGCTGATTACTACGAAAATACTTTTACAAATGCAATTCTTTCGTCACAGAATCCTGAAACGGGAATGACTACATATTTTCAACCAATGGCAACAGGCTATTTTAAAGTTTACAGTTCACCTACTGACCATTTCTGGTGTTGTACAGGGTCAGGAATGGAAAATTTCTCAAAACTTTCTGATAGCATTTATTTCCATAACTCTACAAGTCTTTATGTTAACAGATTTACATCATCAAGCGTAAATTGGGAAAAAAAAGGACTTGAAATTACACAAACCGCAGATTTGCCAAATGTAAAATTCACAATAAACGGCTCTGCAAAAGCACAGATTGTGCTTCGAGTTCCTGACTGGACAAATAATCCAACCGTTAAAATCAATAACGAAGAAATCAATGTTAACGACAAAAATGGACTTATTATTCTTGAGCGCGAATGGCAAAATGGTGACACAATTGAATATTCATTACCAATGCAAGTAGTGGCTTATACCTTGCCAGATAACGAAAATGCGGTAGCCTTTAAATATGGCCCTTATGTGCTTAGTGCTAATATGGGTACAAAAGAAATGAATACCACAACAACGGGCGTTGATGTTACAATTCCTCTTTGGGATGCAACAGTTAGTGATACTCTTGTAATCAAGAATGGTACAATCAAAAATTGGCTTAAAAATATCAGTGAAAATCTTGTGCAAGAGAAAAATACTCTTCAATTTACCCTTAAAGGTACAAATCAAAATCTAGTATTTTCACCACATTACTTGCAATATAAAAATCGTTACGGAATTTACTTCCACCTTGCAGATAGTAATACTGAAATCACTACAAATGAGGCAGATAAATATATTGTGATTGATTCTTTGCCAGTAGGTAACGACCAATATGAGTTTTCACATAATCTTAAATCAGAAAATTCAACTGCAGGTAATTTTAAAGGGCTTATGTTCCGTGATGCCAGACCTAATGGTTGGTTTAGCTATGATTTAACTGTTGATAACACTACAACAAACTATGTAGCTGTAAAATTTTACAGCGGTGATGTAGGCAGAACATTCAAAATCTATGTTGATAATGAACTTCTTGAAGATGTAACATTAGGTGACCCTAATCCTAACGGATTTTACGATGTGTATTATAAAATTCCACAGAATATGGTTGCAGAAAAAGAAAAAATTACAGTAACATTTAAGGCTACTGAAGAAAGTTTTGCAGGTGGAATTTTCGATAAATTAAGTATCGTTAAAGAAAAGTGAAAGGGGAGTGCAGTATGAAAACAACCGAAAAAATAACAAAAACTGAACAAAAGCAGATTACAAAACTTCAAAAAATGCAAAATCGTAGTAGTAGCAAATATTTTTTCATTTTGTTAATGCTTATTGCAATTGTCAATATTCTTGATGAGGTTACAAGTAACTTAACTGTTACTGTACAATCTTCATTTATTACAGAGTTTTTTGTGAATAATCCATTTATGGGTAAATATTATACCTATGAAGATGGTCTTGCACTTCATTCAGGTATTGGAGTATTTACCTATGTTTTAGGAATTTTTACCCCATTCTATAAAGCCCTTGCAGACAAATGGGGCAGAAAACCGCTTTTTGCAATATCAACTCTTGGTATGGCAACAGGACTTTTAGTAATCAACCTTTCATCAAGTTATATAATGTTCCTTGTGGGCTTTGCAATAATCAGCTTCTTTATGGGGCACGATATTCAGATTATCTATATTCTTGAAGAAGCACCTGATAAGCACCGTGCAAAGATTTACAGTTTTCTTAAAAGTTTTGGTATTTTAGGCGTTATTTTAATTCCAACACTTCGTGATATGTTAATGGGTGATGACCCAACAAAATGGCGTAATATCTTTTTAGTACCATCTTTAATCGGCTTTGCAGCAGTGGTTTTAGTGCTTATTTTTGCAAAAGATACAAAAGTATTTATAAGTGAAAGAATAGCATATCTTTCACGTCCTTATGAAGAAAGACAAGCAGAAAAAGCACTAAAAAAGCAACAAAAAGAAGCTCAAAGAAATCAGTCAGGCGTGTTTAATGGGGTTAAATATATCTTTAGCAATAAAGATACAAAAATGCTTATTATTGCACATATCATATTCGACTCTGCAATGCCTGCCATCGCATTGTATTTTGAATCTTCAATGCACCGTGCTGG
Organism: Candidatus Fimenecus sp.; assembly: GCA_045613585.1. Classification (GTDB taxonomy): domain Bacteria; phylum Bacillota; class Clostridia; order Oscillospirales; family Acutalibacteraceae; genus Fimenecus. The sequence goes on from JAZLBG010000121.1 coordinate 20,731, forward strand.
AATGAGCACAAGTGAAATTACAAAAGCACTTTTTATGGTGCCGGTAGTTTATGCTACAATAACATTTCTTTCAGGTATTATTGCCGACAAATTCGGTAGAAAAGCCACAGTTACAGGCTTTTCAATAACTTGTGTTGTTGGCTATATTCTTTTTGTTGTGGGCATTTTAAGTGGTTGGAACCCATATTTAATCGGCTCATTAGCAGGACTTTATCAGGGCTCATATTGGATTGGCCGTGACTATATGAATGTTATGATGACCGAAAAAGTGCCAACTGATATTCGTGCATCCGTTGTAGGCGCAGAAGGACTTTTAGTAATTATAGGTCTTGCAGTTGGTTATATTCTTACAATTGTTGGTATGACAATTCTTCCTATCTGGTGGGCTTGTCTTTTAGTGTCACTTCCTGCAGTAAGTTTTGCAGCCGTAATGTTTACCCTTAAAGTCAAAGAAACCAAAGGCGTAGATTTAGATAGTATTAAATAATCATTTAGATAAATTGGAGTTTGTCTAACTGTTTTATAGGTGCATGTTCGGCTCCCCTTGTCAGGGCGCGGGCATCCGGTGGATGCCGAATTAGCGCTGTCTGAGCCGGCAGGCGAGTAAGGGAGCTGTCACCGTAGGTGACTGAGGGGTAGTCAGTAAATATGTAGACTATCTCTCCCTCCGCCAAAATCAAAGATTTTGCCACCTAATTCTCACCTGCCGGTTCGGTCGGTGCTTCTGCTACGCAGAGGTGTCCACCGGACACCCGCACCTCGTCAGAGGGAGGCAATTATAATTGCAACGCATTTCCGAAATTCTGCATTCTGCATTTTGCATTTTGCACTTCCCCGATAAACTCCAATTTATAAAAACATATCAAAAAATTCAACAAAAAAGGACACTAACAGTGTCCTTAATTTTATGTATTCAAGTTTTATTTAACCCATTTTGCAACGGCTGTTTCAACTAATTCAACAACCTTGTCAACGATAACTTCGTCGCCATCCTGAAGGTTGAGAAGAGGCTCTCTTACTCCACCTAATTCTAATCCTGCTCTCTTTTTAAGGGCAGCCTTTGCAGTAGCATACATATTACCTTTTGTTGAGCACATTGTGTAAATAACTTCGTTAATGTCGTCCTGTAACTTGTATGCTTCCTTAACGTCACCAGCTTTAATCATGTTGTTAAGTGTAACGAAAAGTTCAGGCATAACACCGTATGTACCACCGATACCACCTTCAGCACCAATCATACGACCGCCGATGAACTGTTCGTCTGGACCATTGAAAATAACAACGTCACGGTTGTTCATGGCTGCCTGACGACGGAACATCTGAATATCCTGAATAGGCATTGATGAGTTTTTAACACCAACTACTCTTGGGTTTTTAAGCATTTCGTCAAAAAGACTTAATGTAAGTGAAACACCAGCAAGCTGTGGAATGTTGTAGATAACATAATCAGTGTTTGGAGCTGCTGCAGAAATGTCGTTCCAGTATTTTGCAATAGCTTTTTCAGGAAGTCTGAAATAGATTGGTGGGATTGTTGCAATAGCGTCAACCCCAAGGCTTTCAGCGTGACGAGCAAGTTCACAGCTATCCTTTGTATTGTTACAAGCAACGTGAGCAATAATTGTAATTCTGCCCTTGTTTGCTTCCATAACTGCTTCAAGTGTCTTTTTTCTGTCTTCAACACTTAAATAGATACATTCACCTGATGAACCGCCAACATAAAGACCGTCAACACCTTTTTCGATAAGGAATTCAACTAAAGCCTTTGTTCCGTCAACAGAAACATCACCATTTTCATCATAACATGCATAGAATGCGGGAATGACACCCTTATATTTTTCAAGACTCATTTTAATTAACCTCTTTCTTCAATTTCTTTCATCATCTGGTCAAGCATAATAAGACATCTTGGCACATGGAATGGTCCTTTGAATGTTGAACCGATACAAGCAGGGAGAGTAGGGTTACCATCACGACGGAGATATCCATACCATTCACCACATGGTGCTGATGCAAAGCGGTCCTTTGTATAGTTGAGCAACTGATTAAAGATTTTAAGATATTTTTCGTCGTTTGTATCTCTGTAAATCATCAAAGCCGCAATAAGAGCTTCGTTATGTGGCCACCAGAGTTTCATATCGTGTTCATATGCTTCAGGTGGATTGCCAAGACAGTCAAAGAAATAGAGAATTCCACCAAATTCATTGTCCCAGCCCTTTTCGAATGCCATATCAAAGATTTCAACAGCCTTTGCATGTAATTCTTTGTCACCAATCTGATTTGCTCTTTCCATAAGGAACCAGCTACATTCAATGTCGTGACCAGGGTTTACAACTCTGCCTTCTGTAATGTTAAGACGAGGTGTACCATCAAGCGCAACGCTTTCAAGAGTACAACCCAAATCCTTTTTAACGTGATATTTGAAAATATCTTCAACGCATTCGTCAGCACGTTTGTTGTAAAGCTCTGCATTTTCAGGGTCAACACGAAGCATAACGGATGTAACGTTGAGAATAATCATTGGAATACCCAATGCTCTGCCTGTACGAGTTTCTGGTTCAGTCTTTGGACCGAGTCCTGTTGGGTCTGCCATACCGTGGTTGAGATTCCAATACATATCATAAGCTTTTCTTGCTCGGAGGAGATGCTCTTTTTCACCTGTAATACCATAATATTCAGCATTAGCGATACAGTAGAATGCTTCAGAGTAACAGTATCTTCTCTGGCGAAGAGGTTGTCCATCTTCTGTAACTGTGAAATAAAGTCTGCCGTCTGCATTCTTGTTTACACAGTAGTTTTCAAGGAAATCGATACAACTTTTAGAAGCCTCAAGCCATTCCTGTTTTACGCCATAAACATGGCAAAGGTAAGCAAAAGTCCAACCACATCTGCCTTGCATCCATACACTCTTGTCAGTTGAAAAGACTTTACCGTCTTTGTCAATGCAAGTGTAAACACCACCGTGAACTTTATCCATACCGTTTTCGAGCCAGAAATTAGCAACGCTGTTAAGCTCATCTAAAACCCATTGTCTTTGTTCTTTAAGGTTCATTTTGTCACCCCATAAATCAATAAAAATACAAGAAAATTTTAGCACACAAAATACGCTTTGTAAAGAAAAAACCTCTCTTTTCAGAAAGGTTTTTAAGAATTTTAAGTTTTAATTCGCTTTCTGAAAATAACCTTATCAAGTTTTTCCATACATTCGTCAAAAATTGTTGAAAGTACAACCGTAGCAAAGAAACTTAATGCAATAAAAAGATAACTGTTTTTAACTAATTCCAAGTCATACATAAGCATCATAGGAATTCTCTGTAACATAAAGAAACTGAAAATATGGTTACCAAACCAATCAAGAATACTACTCTTAATATTCAATTTCATCATCAATATTGTAATCACTAATGGAATACAAGCATAGAACAAAATAAGATGATTAAGTGATTCTCTGCGATTTTGTGAGAAATACATAAATATTGTGAAAATTCCACACAAAGCAATTGACCATATAATGTCATTTTTCATTAGAATTTTATCAATATATGGTTTGATTACAGCAAAAATCATACCTAATGGGAAACAAAGAATTGTATCATAAAAAATAACATCAAGTTTCATAACATTTTTTTCTATAAATACAAATCCAATAGTTAGTAAAACTGTTACAACAAGACCAATTTTTTGTGACTTTTTGAACAATATAAATCCCAAAAACACAATAATATAAAGAGCAAATGTAACAAACATATACCAACAACTGTTGCCAATGCTTTTAAGTCCTGTAAATGCAAGAAGATATCGTTGCAAATCATAATCTCTGCCAACAATCAAAGAAACAATTATAAACATAATAATGATTATTGCAAAGTGCAGCCAAGTTTTGAAAAGTCTGTTAAATGGTAATGATTTTACATAATCGTGCTTCTTTTTAAGAATTGATGTCATAATGCCAAAGCCTGAATAGAAAAGATAGGTAACAACAACGCCTTGGCTTAAAAATTTTCTTATTCCAAGATAAGGCTCGTCAAAAACATTATTAAGGTCAACATATGAAGCCGCGTGACTTAAAAAAATCAGAATTGAGAAAATCGCATTAACAGTAGTCGTGTTTTTATGTGAACAGTAGTCATCAAAAAACTCGTTTTTACCTTTAACTGACATACCTGCACACATAATCGCAATTAAAATAATAACAACTATAAGCATTTTGTTACCTCGTTATTTTTCAAGTTTAGAAGGAATTAACTCTTGCATTGTTACTTCTTCACGTATTTCTGTTGCATATTTATCTTGATAGTAATTCTCTTGAACACAATCAAAAGTGCCATCAGGTTTTACAGTAACAACAGTACAACCACGTTGTGAGCCAAGGGTGTGTATTTTTGAATATGCAATGTAGTCAATACTCATACCATATGTAAGGCGAATTCCCTTGTAGTCAATAGAGAAATTGTTAACGTGGTCATGGCCACAGAAAGTGCCGTGTTTACCGCCAAGTTCTTGCATTGTTTCAAATAAATCATCAGGAATATTACTGTTATAAATAACTCTGTCTAACTCACTTGCAGTGCCGTAAATAAGTTTAGCGTTTTCAGTGTCTTTGTAGTTGTTTTGTGAATATTCAATCCAAGCATCACGATATTCAGCAATAGGAATATGGAAGAAAAGTAATGTATTTAATTTGCCGTATTTCTCAAGCAATTCATTTTTGTTTTCCATATTTTCAATGAGACTATTGTTATATTGATTATTCTTTTCAACAGTAGTTTTATACCATTCAACCTGGTTTTCATGAATGTTATCATAATCCATTTTAAGAATATCAGTAAGCCCAGTGCCAACATATGCATTAGAGTCAATGGTAAAAAGAGATTGAGTAATAATACCATCACTATTTTTTACATTTATAACTGCATTGCCACAACCATCAATGTTTTCGTCGCCTGGTTGGTATAAACAATATTTAAAGTCTGCAGTGCTGTAATATTCTGAAATTTCTTCTCTTGAATAGAAACTATAAAATTCAGTATCATGATTACCAAATGTAACTGTCCAATAAACTCCAAGAGTTTCCATAAGGCTAGCAAAAACTTTGTGAGGAGGCAAGTTATTAAGTGATGCTGACTCAAATGGTACAGGGTAAACAAGGTCACCCGTAACAATAACAAGGTCAGGTTTTTCCGCGCTAATCATAGAAGCAACAGCATTGAGAGCCATTTTGTCTTGCTTAGCACAAAGCCATCCACCACCAATATGAATATCAGTTAAATGAAGAACTTTTAAATCACGGTCAGTTGTAAAAGTCCAGTTTCCATCAGTGTCTTTTTCAGGTATTAATTGATTTTCAACTTTAACTGCTTCAAAAGAAGTTGCAAATTCAGTACTGTTTTTATTTGTGATGGTATTTGCTAACATATTAATGCAAACAAGAACAACAATTACCAAAAAAACAATACCAAGGATTTTTAACGATTTCTTTCCATTACCTTTTTTTATTGCTTTTTCACTCATAATAAAATCCTCCAGTATATTTAAATTATGAATAATTATTTTTTGCCTACTGTATCCCAGTCAACAAGAATGTTGTTGTTATAGAAATTACTACGATTTGCAAGTTCTTCGTTTACTTTTTCATAACCATCAGTTTCAACAAGTGTTTTTTCACCTGAGAACATATTTGTACCTATTCCAAGACGCTCGCCCTCAATTTCAACACCAATACAAGCTAATGTTGTAGGGAACATATCAAATGGAGCCCATTGTCTGCCAAATTTGTATTTTTCTGGAATATCTTTAAGATTTTCAGGAACATTGAGGAAAAGATTGTATATTGTACGACGATAACCTTTAACATCTTCAAAGAAAGTATTTGCCATACTCAAATGGTCACCAATAATAACAATAGTGGTGTTTTCATAAAAGTCTTGTTCTTGAATCCAACGAACAAATTTAACCGCTTCAGATTGGCTATAATAAATGCAGTTTGCATATTGAGAGTCATATTTCTTTTCTGCATTTTCACTTAAATAACCGTCAGGCGCGTGAGTGTCAGCAGTTTCCATAACAAAGTGGAAAGGTTTGTCTAAATCTGCAAGTCGTGTGAGTTCTCTTTTTGCAAATTCATAAAGTTTATCGTCTTCATAACCCCACCAAACGTTGTAGTGCTCATCTAACCAACCTTTTTCAATAACGCCCTTGTGGTCGAGAATATTAAAGTCACCGTGAGACTGGAAGAAGAAATCTAATCCACCAAAAGCAGCTTCTGCACCAAACATTACAGTCTGTTCATAACCTTGTTCTTTAAGGATGTCACCAAGACAAGTAGCCCCCGGTAAGAAATTGCCAGGCTGACCATAAGAGTTGCCGTCAACAGGAACTTTCATTGGAAGTCCTGAATTCATATTTACCATAGCAGCAACTGACCAACCTGAACCTGATGTGCGGAAAGGTCCACCAAAAGCATCTTCTTTATGTGAGAAACTAATACCTTCTTTTGAGAGTTCTGCAAGGTCAGGCATATAATTTTCTTCAAAATAACCGCCTAAGTCTTTTGAAAAATATGTGTTTTCCATTGATTCGAGGTAAATAAAAATAAGATTTCGTTTTTCTTCAGGGAATTTAATTTTTGCAGTTTCAGGGTCAACAAAATTTTCTTCAATATATGTTGAGTCGTTTAAATATGCATCAAAAAGTGTTGTAAGCTGAAATCTATTAATACCGAAAGCACAACCACCAATAAGCATTACTAAAGCAAGAACGATAGAAATTAATCTGATTGCAATTTCAGAAAGAAAAACCACCTGCTTTTCATTTTTATTATATGCGAGTTTGTATGTTGGAAAAACAAAAGTGCAATAAAAAACAGTGAATAATACTGTTTTAAGCACAGGCCCTGAAAATAGTGAAATATAAACACCAACGTCAGTGCCTTCAATAGGGGAGTTAAGATTTATAAGAATCTGGTCAGGTGAAAGGTCACCAAATGCTTCTTTACCCCAAAGTGTACCAGTATATGCTGCAACACCAAGCGCAAAGAAAATAGTTGAAATAATTTTGAGTGCACGAACACTCTTTTTTTGTTTTTCAGGACAAAATTCAATTGTGAAAATACGTTTTGTAAATCCTGAAATAATAAGGAAAATAAGACCGATTGCAAGAATGAGTCCTAAGAACTTCCAACTATAAGAAATTCTTTGTGAAGATATTGCAAAAATGTTTTTTACACCAAGCATTCTATCAGCAAGAGCCATTGCAGAAAGAATAGAAATTAACCCATCACGAAGAATAGTTGTAATCCAAGTGCTAACATTTTTTTTGTTTGCTAAAAGGAACATATCAGTAATACCAATAAGAATTCCTAAAGCGACTGCGCCAACCCATACCATAAATAAAACTCCTTTCAATTAAACAAAGTTACAATCCACATTACTATAAACCAAATAGGTGGAATAATAAGTGCAGGTAACATATTAAGCGTTTTTAAGTTCTTAATTTCAAGAATTGCAAGACCTGAAGATGCAATTAAGAAACCGCCAACAATGCTGATTTCACACATAAGCTCATGACTCATAAATTCACCTAAAAATGTTGCAAGTAAGTAAATTGAGCCCTGCCAACAGAAAAGCACAGGTGCTGCAATTGCAATGCCAATACCATAAGTGGAAGCTAATACCATACTTGTTACAAAATCAAGAGTTGCATTTGTAAAAAGATAAGTATGGTCATTATAAAGTGCCGAATTTATAGGACCTAAAATCGAAAGACTGCCAATACAGAAAAGAAGAATTGCAGTAGAAAGCCCTTTACCTAGCTCACTTTTACCTTTTTTCTCAGTAAGAGTATTAAAACGCTTGTCCAAGTCAATTATATTACCTAAAAGCGAGCCAAGTGCAAGCGAAACAATAAAAAGTACAGGATATTTACTGTTTGGCATATTCTGTACAACAGAGTTTATACCAATGCCTGCTGCCGCAAGTCCCATAGCATTCATAAGACACTTTGTATATTTTTCATTTATTCCTTTTTTTAGCAAACTGCCAATAATACTTCCCGTAAGAATTGTGGCAGTATTAACTATTGTACCAATCATTGTTTATCAATCCTCGTACTTTCTACAGTTTCAAAAATCTCTTTAAGCGTGTCAAGAGAAGTCTGGTCTTGTAGTTTTTTAACATTTATACTCTTTCTGCCAGTTGATGTAATTGTAACTCTTTTTCTTAATACAGACGAAAGGTCAAGTACTAATGAAGAGTCAATTTCATCACAATAAAGAGCAATTATATCGCCACGCTGACCAATTTCGTATATTCCCATTGCTGATGCCTTGTTTCTGCAAAGTGAAACCTCAATAAGCCCTTCAACAGATGGTGGAATATCACCAAAGCGGTCACGAAGTTCATCGCGAACATCTTCTGCATCCTGAAAAGTGCGAACATCTGCAATTCTGCGGTAAATCATAAGCCGTTGTGAAAGTGCAGTAATATATTTGTCAGGAATATGTGCATTAATTTGCAAATCAATAAGACATTCTTTTGTGTTTTTAGCTGCTTCGCCCTTTTCGTTAGAAATAGCTTCACCTAAAAGTTTCATATACATATCGTAGCCAACTGCGGCCAAATGACCATGCTGTTGAGCACCTAAAAGATTACCTGCACCACGGATTTCAAGGTCGCGCATAGCAATTTTAAAACCAGAGCCAAATTCTGTGTATTCGCGAATTGCCTGCAATCTTTTATATGCGATTTCTGATAAGTTTCTGTCTTTTTTATAGGTGAGATATGCACTTGCTCTGCGGGCGCTTCTACCAACTCGGCCACGCAACTGATGAAGCTGTGCAAGACCTAATTTGTCAGCATCTTCAATGATAAGCGTGTTAGCATTAGGTACATCAACACCTGTTTCAATAATGGTGGTACATACAAGAATGTCAATTTCACCATTCATTAAGTCACGCCAGATATCACTTAATTGTTCTTCGTTCATTTTGCCATGAGCAGTAGCAATTCTCGCATCTGGTAAAAATTCTTTAATTGCAAGTGCAACACCATCAATGGTTTCAACGCGGTTATGCAAGAAATAAACCTGACCACCACGACGAAGCTCTTTTTCCATAGCCTCACAAAGTAATGGAAGATTATGTTCAACTACATAAGTCTGCACAGGAAAACGGTCAGATGGCGCTTCTTCGATAACAGACATATCACGAATACCCGACATAGCCATATTAAGTGTTCGTGGAATAGGCGTAGCCGAAAGTGTAAGCACATCAACGCCTGGGAACTTTTCTTTAATTTTCTCTTTTTGAGCAACACCAAAACGCTGTTCTTCATCAACAATCAAAAGACCTAAATCCTTGAATTGTACATTTTTTGCAATAAGTGAGTGAGTACCTACAATAATATCAATAAATCCTGAATTTACACTTTTTATGATTTTTGTTCGTTGTGTAGGAGTACGGAATCGTGAAATCATTTCAATTTCAACAGGGAATCCGTCAAATCGTTTCATAAGTGTCTGATAATGTTGAAGAGCAAGAATTGTGGTAGGTACAAGTATTGCACATTGTTTTCCGTCTGCAATACACTTGAATACTGCACGAAGAGCTACTTCAGTTTTACCAAAACCAACATCACCACAAAGAAGACGGTCCATAGGGTATGGTTTTTCCATATCATTTTTGATTTCGTCAATACTACGAAGTTGGTCACCAGTTTCTTCAAACTCAAATTTTCGTTCGAAGTCTGCTTGCATATCAATATCAGGTGAGAATGCAAAACCTTCAGTATGCATTCTTTCAGAATAAAGTTTAATAAGTTGGTCTGCCATATCTTTAACAGCACTACGAACTTTACTCTTCGATTTTTCCCAATCTGTGCCACCAAGACGATTAAGTTTCAACGCTTTTCCGTCGTCTTCGTGTGGGCCAATATATTTTGATACCAAATCAAGTTGAGTGACAGGCACATAAAGCACATCACTTTTCGCATACTTGATTTTAATATAATCTTTTATAATCTTATTTGCTTCAAGTTGAGTGATACCATCAAAAATGCCTATACCATGAATTGAGTGAACAATATAATCACCTTTGCGAAGCTCGTCAAGTGAATGTATAGTATCTTTTGCTTTAAAGCCAGAATTTCTGCGACGAGTTTTTGATTGATACACTTTCGAATATGTGAATACATAAAACTTGTCACGAGGATATGAAAATCCAGAGGTCAGTGAGCCGGGGAGTACCGATACTGCACCACAAGGAAATTCAGCAGGGATTACAGGAAAATAAACAGAAACAATGTTTTCATCATTTAATGTTTCACTAAGATTTTTAGCACTCTTTTCTGTACCTGCAAAGACTACAACTCGAGTATCTTTTTTCAAAATTGGTTTAATATCTTCAATGAGAACATCAAGTTTGCCATTCCATATAGGTAAAGTACTGCCATTAAATGTGGTAAGGGACTTAACAGGTGTGTCAAAACTACCACGGGCAAAGTTATCAATGTAAGTTGCACCAAAATCGGTATATTTTTCAACAAGTTCATTGAAGGTAAGGGCGAATTTATCAAGTCCCTTGCAAAGAATACCATCTTCAACACACATTTTAATATCTTCAAGCAAAAGTTTTTGTGAAGCATTAATTTTCTCTTTGATTCCACCTGTTTCAAATGCAAAGAATAAATAGTTTTCTGCATAATCAAAAATTGTTGCAGGTGAATAAATAAGTGGCATATACTTGTCTGCCGAGCCTACTTTAAGCCCGTCACGAAGTCTGTCAATATCAGCGTAAAGTTTTTCACGGATTATGTCTGTTTTCTTACCACGAATTGAAGATGCAAACTTTTCAATTTTTTCAATTAAAGCATCAGGCTCATCAATTATAATTTCTTTTGAAGGGGCTATTAAGATTTCGTCAATATTCATTGTTCTTCTTTGACTCTGTACATCAAAACGACACATAGTATCAACGGTGTCGCCCCATAATTCAATACGCACAGGCTCGTCGTCATCAGGTGAGAAAAAGTCAACAATACCACCACGACAAGAAAACTGACCAACGCCCTCAACTGCATCAACGCGGGTGTATCCTGCACAGTTAAGTGAAATAAGAATATTCTCAAGGGTAGTTTCTTCACCTTTTTTAAGAAGAACAGATTTTTGCCTTAATGTTTCAGGCGGAATAGTGTATGAAATCACTGCTTCACCAGACGCTACTACAACATCACATTTACCATCAAGCATACGACGTAATACTTTAATTCTTTTTTGCTCATATTCATAGCTTTGACTGTCATTTGAATAGAACGAAAAACTACGGGCAGGGTAGTGCAGTGCGTCTATACCAAAAGCCAATAAATCTTCACAAGTTTTAACTGCAGTAGCATCATCAGGCACGACAATAAGGGCCTTTTTTTCAAGACCCCCCACTAAAGCAGAAATAAGATGTGATTTTTGAACAGGCGTTAATCCTAAAACACCTTGAGGCAGAAAACTTTTTTTAATACTGTTTTCTACACCTTGAAATTCTGCTGAATGTTCAATTGCTTGTGTGAATGCTGACATAGTTTTTACCTAACTATTATATAAATTCATTGCCTTATCTATCTGATTATCAAGCAAAAGCTCAATTGCTTTGCAAGCGTTTTCTAGCGCAGGTTCAAGTGCCTTTTGCTCATCTTTCTTAAATTCAGAAAGTACCCAATCAGCAAGATTATAGTCAGGGTGAGGCTTTTTACCGCAACCAACTTTTATTCTTGGAAATTGGTCAGAATTCAAGTGGTAAATAATACTCTTAATTCCGTTGTGACCGCCATCAGTACCTTTTCTACGGATGCGAAGTTTACCAACATCAAGAGAAATATCGTCATAAATAACAATTATATTTTCAGGTTTAATTTTATAGAAATTTGCACATTCTCTTACCGCTTCGCCACTGTTGTTCATATAAGTCTGTGGTTTCATAACAATACATCTATGACCATTAATTGTAGTGTCAGCAATAAGGGATTTGAACTTTAATTTGTCAACCCTGAAATTGAGTTTTTGAGAAAGCATATCTACGCACAAAAACCCCGAATTATGTCGGGTAAGGGTGTACTTTCTGTCAGGATTTCCAAGCCCCACCACCATGAATTCAGGTGTGCCTACAGATGCATAAGTTTTCTTTCTGAATCTGTCGAACATACTATATTTCCTTTTTTTTATTTAAGTTTCCAGTTGATTTTGTTAATCTGTCTTGCTCTTGCAATACCAAGTGCGTCTGCAGGAACATCTTCTGTAATTGTTGAGCCCGCAGCGGTATAAGCACCGTCACCAACTTTAACAGGCGCAACAAGATTTGTGTTACAACCAATGAAAGCATCATCACCAATAGTGGTACGGAATTTTGCCTTGCCTGTATAGTTTACTGTAACAGTACCACAACCAAAGTTTACGCGTTTACCAATATCGGAGTCACCAACATAAGTTAAGTGAGAAACTTTAGTACCGGTATCAATGTTTGAATTTTTAACTTCAACAAAGTTACCAAGATGCACTTTTTCACCAATAACTGAATTTGGTCTTATATGCACAAATGGGCCAATGTCAGCACCCTCAAGCACTTTTGATTGATAGCATTGAACATTGTTAAGCTTTGCGCAATCTTCAATAATACTGTCACGAATAATTGAGTTAGGGCCAATTATACAACCCTTGCCGATTCTTGTGTTACCTTGAATAATAGTGTTAGGTAAAATTTGAGTATCTGCACCAATTTCAACGCCTGGCTCAATAATAACACCATCTGAAAATGGAATATCAACACCATTTGCAAGGTGATATTCAATCTGTTGCATTTTGCTGTGTTCGTTAAGTTCCATTAACTGAAGTCTTGAGTTAGCGCCAAGAATAATATCAGAACTTGGGGCAAAATAAGTGTCAGCCTTGTGGCCATCTTCAATAAACATTGAAACAAGGTCAACAAGATTATAGTGCCCATTTTGTCTTGGTTGTAATTTATTAAGACCTAAAAGTAATTTTTCTGCATTTACCCAGAAAGTACCTGAAGAAATCTCGTTTATGCGCTTAATAACAGTGTTAGCATCATGTTCTTCAACAATGCCCATAAACTGGCGTTCAGCATCTCTAACAATTCTGCCGTAACCAAATGGCTTATCAAGATTTGCGGTAATGACCGTAAGGTCGTTGCCTGCATTTATATGGTGAGCATAAGATGAGCAGATTGTATTAGCATCCATAAACGGAGTATCACCATTAAGAATAAGCACATTACCGCCATGCTCTGCACAAGAACGAATAAAGCGTTCAGCCTGCATAACAGCGTGAGCAGTACCAAGTGGTTTTTCTTGCTCAATTGCAGAAATAAAACTACCAGGATGCTCCTTTACGAGATAATCTTTAATAGTTGTGTCGTTTTCAGGCACCACTGCAACAATGTGAAGAAGTTTTGCAGCAACAGCAGCGTCAGTAACTCTGCCAATCATAGGTTTCCCCATAACTGTTGCCATAACGCGTGGCGTAGTAGAGTTAGGGCTAATTGTTGTGCCACCTGCCATAATAATTGCAATATCAAAGTTTGTCATTTTACCTGCCTCCTTCAGCATTGGCTAACTAGTTAAATTTTACCATAAAAACGTAGAGTTTTCAATAGTTTATTTGACAAAGTAATTTACAAATGATATATTTATATTATTAAAATATTATGGGGGAAAAGTGCGTGCTTTCTGTAATTATTCCATCTTATAACGAAGAACTTAATATTTTAAACACTGCTAAGGTATTGTCTGCATTATTCAAAGAAAATAATATAGAAACTGAACTTGTTTTTGTTGATGATGGCTCAAAGGACAAAACTTATGAAAAAATATGTGAATGTGCTAAAGAATACGATAATGTATAGGGCATAAGTTTTAGTCGTAATTGTGGCAAAGAAGCAGCAATTTATGCAGGTCTTGAAAATGCAAAAGGTGATTGTGCAGTAATTCTTGATTGTGATTTGCAGTTTCCGCCTGAAAAAGCAATTGAAATGTATGACCTTTGGAAACAAGGGTTTGAAGTCATTGAAGGCATAAAGGCGGACCGTGGCGGTGAAAGTCTTTTCTATAAACTTTTTGCAAAGAGTTTTTATAAGATTATCAGTAATTTTGTAGGGGTTGATATGCAGTCAACATCTGATTTTAAGCTTATTGACCGTAAAGTAATTGATACACTTCTCTCACTCCCTGAAAGAAATACATTTTTCCGAGCACTTTCATTTTGGTCGGGTTTTAAGTCAACACAGGTTGAATTCAAGGTGCAACAGCGTCAAAATGGCGTGTCAAAATGGAATTTCAGAAAGCTTGTAAAATATGCAATCTCAAACATAACATCCTTCACAACTGCGCCATTACAGATTATTACAGGCCTTGGTTGTGTACTTTTAGTATTTATGTTTGGCATGGCAATACAGACCCTTGTGAGATTCTTACTTGGTCAGTCTGCTGAGGGCTTTACAACAGTAATTTTGCTTCTTCTCTTAATAGGTGGTAGCATTATGATGGCACTTGGTATTATCGGTTATTATATTGCCCGAATTTATGAAGAAGTCAAGGGCAGACCTCGTTATATAATTTCAAAGAAAACTGAAGATGAAAGATAACTAAAAGTGGTGTGGAAACGCCACTTTTTTATTGCCTAAACCCTTGAAATATCAAGGATTTAATGGTATAATTCTAAATTAGAGTAATTTTGCTAAAAGGGGGCGTTTGACTATGAGTCGAAAAAAATGGATAACTGCACATATTGACAAAGAAATAGCTGCTCAAGTGGCCGAAAATCATAGCCTTGACCCTTTTACTGCATTGATTTTAGTTTCTCGAGGAATTACTGAGTATGAAGATGTTGAAGAATTCTTTGATATTGACTTCAGTTTTTGTGACCCATATTTGATAGCAGATATGGAAAAGGCGGTTGATAGAATAAACCTTGCCCTCGAAAATGGTGAGCGTATCTGTGTTTTTGGTGACTATGATGCAGACGGTGTTACGGCAACTGCACTTATGTATTCTTATTTGTCAGATAAAGGTGCAGATGTAATGTATTATATTCCTGACCGCGTTACCGAAGGTTATGGAATGAATTGCTCTGCTATTGATAAATTAAACGAGCAAGGCGTAAAACTTATTGTTACCGTTGATAATGGTATTTCTGCAATAGAAGAAATTCAATATGCAAATAGTCTTGGTATTCAGACAGTTGTTACTGACCATCACCAAGTTGGTGAAACTTTACCAGATGCAGTTGCGGTTATTGACCCACATCGCGAAGATTGTAATGTCCATTTTAAAGAATGGGCAGGTGTTGGTGTTGCATTCAAGGTTGTCTGTGCATTAGAAAAAGGCGATTATTCTGAAATTCTTAACAGATATGCCGATATTATTGCAATTGGTACAGTTGCCGACGTGGTAGATTTAAAAGACGAAAATCGTGCAATTGTAAAATATGGTGTGGCAAAAATCAATAGCAATCCTTGTAATGGTATCAATGCACTTCGTCAGGTAGCGGGTGTAGGGGAGAAAACTCTTAATGCGGTTGGAGTTACTTTTTCTTTAGCACCACGCATTAATGCTGCTGGCAGAATGGAATCTGCAACAACTGCATTAAAACTTTTGCTTTGTGATAATCTTGTTGATGCATTAGATATTGCTGAAAAAGTTGACTTTTGCAATCGTCAGCGCCATACATCAGAAAACGAGATTATGGAAGCAGCACTTAAACATATTGAGTCTAATGAAAAACTTAAGCACTCAAAAGTGATTGTTGTATGTGGTGAGAATTGGCACCATGGTGTAATCGGTATTGTTGCGGCTCGCATTACAGAAAAATACGGCAAACCGTCAATTGTTATTACTTTTGATGGTGACGAAGGCACAGGTTCTGCACGAAGTATTGACTCTTTTTCCGTTTATGATGCAATTAAATATGCAAGTGAATACTTAACACATTTTGGCGGTCATACTTTGGCGGCAGGGCTTGGATTAAAGCGTGAAAATGTTACTGCATTTTTCAACAAAATTAATGAGTATGCAAACACTATTCCTGATGCAATACCAACGCTTACACTTGACTGCAAATTAAACCCAGCATATATAAATGCGTCATTGGTTGAGTCTTTAGAAAATCTTGAGCCTTATGGCGCAGGTAATCCACAACCACTTTTCGGTATTTTCGGAGTATGCCTTTCGTCAATAAGACCTGTAGGTGAGGGTAATCGTCATTTGCGATTAGGTTTTAATAAAGGCAATACACAGTTTACTGCTATGAAATTCTCAACAACTCTTGAGGAGTTTCCTTTCCGCGAGGGAGATACAGTTGACTTGGCAGTAAGAATTGAAAAAAATGAATTCCGCGGAGAAATAAAAGCATCAGTTCAAATCAGGGATATGAGATTTTCAAATGTAGATGAAGATAAACTCTTTAAATCTCAATCACTTTATGAAAAATATAAGCGTGGTGACAATCTTTCAAGTCACGAGGCAAGATTTTTAACACCATCAAGAGAATTTTTACTTGGGGTATTCAATATAATTAAGTCATATATGACTTGGGATTTTGATATTGAAACATTACTTATTCGTGCTAATTGCCCTGTTGAGCGTTATTGCACAATGGCAGTGTCACTTGATGTGCTTTGCGAGTTAGGGCTTATTAAAAGAGAAAATGGCATAATAATATTTGACGGTGACGGTAAAAAAGCGGATTTGTCACAGTCAGAAATTCTTAAAGATTTAAATAACAGAGGGGAGTGAACGACGGATGTTAATAACAGATGTAGATAAACTTTATAGTGATTTGCGTAAAAAAATTCAGGCTATTCATAGTGAAAATGAACTTCCAATTATTGATAAGGCCTTTGAAGTTGCAAATTCATTCCATCAGGGTCAGCTTCGTCGTTCAGGTGAGCCTTATATTATTCATCCAATAGCAGTTGCAAATATTCTTGTGGATTTGGGTATGGATTATCAGTCAATTGTGGCAGCACTTTTACATGATGTTGTTGAAGATACTGATTACACAATAGAACAGCTTACAGAAGAATTTGGCGAAGATGTTGCGGTACTTGTTGATGGCGTTACAAAGCTTGGTAAAGTGCAACTTAACTCTCGCGAAACAAAAGAAGAACAACAGGCAGAAAATGTAAGAAAAATGCTTCTTGCAATGTCAAAAGATATTCGAGTTATAATCGTAAAGCTTGCAGACAGGCTTCACAATATGCGAACACTTGAATTTGTGGACCCACAGAAGCAACGCGATAAAGCACTTGAAACCCTTGAAATTTTTGCCCCAATTTCTCACCGTCTTGGTATTCGTTCTGTAAAAGAAGAACTTGAAGACAGGGCAATTCGTTTTCTTGACCCAGTAGCGTATGCTGGTATTGAAGAAAACCTTAAAAATTCAAGCCGTTCAGGTAATGATTTTCTTGAGAATACAAAGAAAAAAATTCTTGAACGTGTGCAACAATTTGTGCCTGGTGCACAGATTAGTGGCCGTATTAAATCTGTTCATGGTATATACAGAAAAATGTATATGCAAGGCAAAGACTTTGACCAGATTTTTGATATTTACGCAGTTCGTATTATTGTTGACAGTGTAGTTGACTGTTATAACTGTCTTGGTATCATTCACGATATGTATAATCCTTTACCCAATCGTTTTAAGGATTATATTTCAACACCAAAACCAAATATGTACCAGTCTCTTCACCCCACCGTAATCGGTAAAGAGGGTGTACCTTTTGAAGTGCAAATCAGAACTTGGGATATGCACCATACTGCAGAATTTGGTATCGCAGCTCACTGGAAATATAAAAGTGGTGTTACAGTTACAAAACAAAGCTTTGATGACCGTCTTCAGTGGATTCGTGAAATGCTTGAAGCACAACAAGAGTCAGGTGATGCAAGAGAATTGGTATCTTCCATTAAAACTGACCTTATTACTGATGAAGTTTTTGTTTACACACCAAAAGGTGATGTTGTTAATGTGCCACAAGGCTCAACTGTAATCGACTTTGCCTATGCGATTCATTCGGCAGTTGGTAACAGAATGACAGGCGCTAAGGTTGATGGTCGAATTGTGCCTATTGATTATGTAATCAAAACAGGGCAGATTATTGAAATTCTTACATCTTCACAGCAGGGCAAAGGACCTTCTCGTGATTGGCTTAACATTGTAAAAACAAGTCAGGCAAAGAGCAAAATTAGAAACTGGTTTAAGAAAGAAAAACGCGAAGAAAATATTATTCAGGGTAAAGAAGAAGTTGAGCGTGAATTCAGACGTAACTATATTCGTCTTTCTGATGAAGATTATGAAAAATTCATTAAACGACTTTCTGAGCGTCAAAGAATGGAAACTGTTGACGATTTCTATGCTGCAATTGGTTATGGTGGACTTTCAATAAACCGTCTTATGCCATATATTAAAGAAGAATATCAGAAGAATTATGATAAGAGCCGATTTGAAGTAAAAGCAATCCCTGTTCAAAATAATTCAAAGAAGAATAAAGATGGCGTAACTGTTGAGGGTATTGATAATTGTCTTATTAAATTCTCACAATGTTGTAATCCGCTTCCAGGGGATAATATTATCGGTTTTATCACTCGTGGTCACGGTGTTTCAATTCATAAAAGAGATTGTTCAAATGTGCCAAAAGACCTTATTAACTGTGCAGAGCCTGCTCGTTGGGTAAATGCATATTGGAATGGTAATGTTAAAGAAGAATATAAAGCAACGCTTCAGCTTACATGCCTTTCCCGTGTGGGACTTATGGCAGAAGTTGCAGTGCAGGTTGCAAATATGCGAGTTAATATTACAAGCATCAGCACTCACGATATGAAAGATGGCAGAACAATTGTCGAACTTACAGTCAATGTCAGTGGTGTTGACCACTTAAAGAATTTGATTTCAAGAATAGAAAAAATAGATGGAATATTACAGGTGGAAAGATAAATGAAAGCAGTAATTCAAAGAGTCAGTAAAGCAAGCGTAACTGTTGATAATGAGCTTGTTTCAAAAATCAATAAAGGCTATTTAATTCTTCTTGGGGTTATGGATGGCGACACAGAAGAAGATGCAGAAATTCTTGCCCGTAAAACATCAACACTTCGTGTGTTTGAAGATAGTGAGGGCAAAATGAATTTAGATATTCAAAATGTTGACGGTGAAATTCTTGCAGTTTCACAGTTTACACTTTGTGCAGACTTAAAAAAAGGGAACAGACCATCATTCGTTAAGTCTGCTCATCCTGACCGTGCAAATGAATTATATGAATATTTTTGCAAAAAGCTTTTAGAAAATGGCGTTAAGAATGTAGAAAAAGGCATTTTCGGTGCTGATATGAAAGTTGAATTACTTAATGACGGACCAGTTACAATCCTTTATGATTCAGAATTATGGAGAAAGAAATAAAATGATTACTGTAAAAACACATTTTGCCATTATGGATGATGGCTTTACAACAAACACATATATCGTTACTGATGAAGAAACTGGAGAAATAGCAGTTGTTGACCCATCGTTAAATGAAGAAAGCCTTATTGAAAAGCTTAATTGTGAAAAAGTGAAATATGTTCTTCTCACTCATGGTCATTTTGACCATATTGGCGGTGTGAATTTTGTTAAAGAGAGAACTGGTGCAAAAGTTGTAGTTCATAAAGAAGAAGTTGAAATGCTTTGTGACGGCGACAAAAATGAATATAAAAGAAATTTTGGTTGTGATATGCCCCCAATTTATGCAGATGTTTTAGTTGAAGATGGTTCTGAATTTATGCTTGGTAACAGTAAAATCACAGTTTTGCATACACCGGGTCACACAAAGGGTGGAGTTTGTTATATTTTCCCAGAAGACAGAGTTATGTTTTCAGGTGATACCTTGTTCAGACTTACAGCAGGCAGAACAGACCTTTATGGCGGTGATGCAAGAACAGAACTTTTATCCCTTACAAAAATTGCTGATTTAGAGGGTGACTATAAAGTATACCCAGGTCATAATAACTCAACCACACTTGATTTTGAAAGAACATATAATCGCTATATGCGAACAAGATTTAGAAAAAAATGATTAAACTACTTGTTATAAACCATAAATTCCATTATGAAATGGAAAAACTTGTGCGTATTTTTATGCCTGACACAAAAATTCAGGTGATTTATGATGAAAATGAAGAATATAATCTTCTCACATCAGTAAAAACAGAAATATGTGTAATTGCGAACTTTGAAAATTTCAAAAAAACTCTCACATCCCCACTTTGTGATGATAATGAAATGCAAATGGGTCGAATGGTTTATACATTGCTTAGTGAATATATGGGCTTTTCGCCAAAATGGGGAGTGCTTACAGGTGTGCGCCCCTCAAAACTTCTTATTAATACAGAAAAACAGATAGGCAGAGAGAGAACACAAGAATATTTCAAAACTGATTTACTTGTGACAAATGAAAAATATAATCTTGCAAGAACAGTTGCCGATTATGAAGAAAAAATAATTGCAACTTCAAAACCAGAATCCTTTAGTCTATATGTTTCAATTCCTTTTTGCCCTTCAAGATGCAGTTATTGTTCATTCGTTTCACATTCTGTGCAAAATGAAAAAGCAAAATCATTATTGCCCCAATATGTTGATTTGCTTGTAAAAGAACTTGCTGAAACAGCACAAATCGCAAAAAATATAGGTGTAAAGCTTGAAAGTATCTATATAGGTGGTGGCACACCAACAACTTTAAGTGCCGACCAACTTAAAATAGTAATAAATACAATTGAAAATCATTTTGATATGACCACTTGTCGTGAATTTACAGTTGAGGCAGGTCGTCCTGATACAATTACAGAAGAAAAACTGAGAGTTATTAAAAATTCGTCAGTTGACAGAATAAGCATAAATCCTCAAACATTCAATAATAGCGTGTTAGATGCAGTGGGTAGAAAGCATACAGCTGAAGATACAATTGACATTTTTAATCTTGCTCGAAAAATCGGATTTAATAATATTAATATGGATTTAATCGCAGGGCTCCCAACAGATATGGTTGATGGTTTTAAGTATTCTCTTGATACTGCAATAAATCTTGACCCTGAAAATATTACTGTGCACACTCTTGCAGTTAAACGTGCATCAGGAATAGGGCAGAATACCCCTGAACTTGCAGTGCAAAGTGCCAATAATGCATCACAAATGCTTGATTATACTTATGAGCGCTTAAGTGAAAATTATCACCCATACTATATGTATCGTCAGTCAAAATCTGCAGGCGCATTAGAAAATGTAGGTTGGGCAAAAGATGGTACAGAGTGCATTTATAATATTTTTATGATGGAAGAATGTCATACAATTCTCTCTTGTGGTGGCGGTGCTGTAACAAAACTAAAAGCACCAAAAGGGGACGAAATTGAGCGAATTTTTAATTTCAAGTACCCATTTGAGTATATTAACGATTACGAGATACTCCAAGAGCGTAAAAAAAGAATAACTGAATTTTATAATACATATCATTATTAATTGAGGTGTATTAAATGTCTAACATAAATAATCACATTGAATATATTAATGAAATGGCAGAAATTTCACCTGTTGATTTTATCAACAAGTGTGAAGCAAGATATGAAAATATCATAAGTGATATTGCTGAAAAAATTGTAACTGACGATGGCAGAGAAATTGTTATGCTTGCAGGACCATCTTCTGCTGGCAAAACCACAACTGCCCGAAAACTCTGTGAAAAGCTTAATGACAAAGGAGTTAAAACTTATGTTTTAAGTCTTGACGATTTTTATCTTAATCGTGAAGATATTCCTTATCTTCCAGATGGCACTCAGGACTATGAAACAGTTTATGCACTTGATTTACCTTGCTTTGAAGAAAAGGTAAATGCACTTCTTCGTGGTGAAAAAGTGAAAAATCCTATATTTGATTTTCACACAGGCAAACGCAGTGATACAGACTTCAATGAAATTGCATTGGGCGAGAAAGATGTTGTGATTATTGAGGGGCTTCATGCATTAAACCCTGTAATTACAGAAAAAATAGAAGGTAAACTTCTAAAGATTTATATAAATGTGTCTTCAAGAATTTATGACGAAAAAGGTAACATAATTTTAAACAAAAGAAATATGCGTTTTATTCGTCGAATGGTCCGTGACTATAAATTCCGTAGCAGTACAGTAGAGAATACTTGTAAGTTGTGGAAGAATGTAACAATGGGTGAAGATAAATATTTATTCCCATATCGTCATTTAGCCGATATTAAAGTGAATACAATACACCTTTACGAAAGTTGTGTGTTAAAGCATCAGGCTATGGATTTAATTGAAAATAGCAAAGTTTCAGATGTATATAAAGACGATATTAAAAAAATCTATAATGCGTTAAAGCGATTTGAAAATATAGACCAATATCTTGTGCCAGATGATTCACTTCTTCGTGAATTTTTAGGTGCAGAAAAATAATTTCTGACAAAGGAGTAACCATAATGGCAGAAAAACAAAGAAAGAGTCAGACCCTACTTAATGGTGCATTGGTGTTAAGCCTTGCAACAGTAATAATTAAGGTTATTGGCGTTATTTATAAAATACCACTTTCAA